>CAZMLP010000873.1:0-3715 GCA_964566745.1 uncultured Verrucomicrobiota bacterium
TACGCTGGCAGGCTATGCTCCACATACCACGCGAAGAGGTCGCCGACGCCCGCTTGACCCGCCTCGTAACCCCATGTGCCCGGCGTCACGCCGTCGCGCACCACGCCGCACATGCCCTCGACCTCCTGACGCGTGTCGCCAATGAGCAGATGACAGGTCGAGGTGCCCATGATCATCACCAGCTTGCCGGATGTGGTGACGGCACAAGCAGGCACGGCCACATGCGCGTCAATGTTTCCCACCGCGACCGGCGTGCCCTCGCGCAGCCCGGTAAGCCTCGCCATCGCGGCGGTCAATCCGCCCGCCTTCGCGCCCGGCGGGAGCAGCGGCGCGGTCATTTTCTCCGCGATGACGTTTTCCAGTTTCGGATGCAGCTCACGGAGAAATTCCGCCTGGGGATAAGTCCAATCGCCGCCGTCGGGATAGACGCGCATCGCCTTGAAGCCCGCCGCCGAGATGCTCCGGGTCTCGACGCCAGTGAGTTGCCAGACGAGCCAGTCGCCTGCCTCAAGGAAGCGATCCGCGGCGTCATACACGGCCGAGGCGCGCGTGACGGTCTCCAGCAGTTTGGAAAAGAACCACTCGCTGGAATAGCGCCCGCCGTAGGCGCGCAGAAATGCCTCGCCCCGCCTCGCGCCGAGGTCATTGACGCGATCCGCCTCGGGCTGCGCGGCGTGGTGCTTCCAGAGCTTGACCCAGGCATGCGGCTCCTTGCGCCAGCGCTTCTCGAGGCAGAGCGGCGTGCCATCCGCGCGCACGGGCAGCATCGTGCAGGAGGTGAAATCCGTGCCGATGCCAACAACCTGCTCGGGAGAAACTTTTGCCGCGCGCAGCACTTTGGGAATAGCAACTCGCAGAACCTCGAGATAGTCGGCGGGATTTTGCAGCGCGGTGTCGGGCGCGAGCCGCCGACGGTCACCGGGAAGCGTCCGGTCGATCACGCCATCGGCATACTCGTGGACGGCGGTGGCCACCTCCACGCCCGTCGCGGCGTTGACCAGCAGCGCGCGACCGGACAGCGTGCCGAAATCAAGGCCAAGGACATAACGCGCGGAGTCGCGGCGACGCGGGGAGGACTTCATGCGCGGGAGTGTTGCAAAACGGCTTTGGCGGGCAAGTGGGAAAGCAGCCAAGCACCGGGGGTATGTGTCAGCCCGGCATCAAGAGCCCGGCACGGGTGAGCTTGTGTCAAACAAATCCAGATAGGCTTTAAAGCGAAAGCGACGATTGCGTTGCCAGCCTGTGGTTTCTTCCACCAAACCGAGCTTTACGAATTGGAGAACCAGATTGTTGGCTTTGACGTAGGAACAGTCAAGCCGGGTCTCGACCGATTTGACTGAGAATAAAGGGCTTTGGAACAAAAAATCAAGCAACTGCATTCCCGCCGTTGAATTGTTGAGTTTGTCCACGATCATTTTTCGCGCCGTCTCGCGCAACGCCAGAATGCCTCGCGCTGTGCGAGTCGCACTCTCGCTGACCTCCAAAACACCTCGAAGGAAGAATCTGAGCCATTCCTCCCAGTGCCCGTTCGTCCGGACAGCCATTAGCCGATCGTAGTAATCGGCCCGGTGTTGCTTGAAATAATGACTGAGGTAGAGGAGCGGTTTGTGCAAAATTCCACGCTGGCAAAGGAGGAACGTGATAAGGAGACGCCCAATGCGGCCATTACCGTCCAAAAACGGATGAATGGTCTCGAATTGCGCGTGTGCCAACCCGCAATGGATCAGGACCGGCATTGGAGCTTGAGAGTACAGAAATTTTTCGAAATCGCCGAGCGCCCGCATCAGTTCGTGCGGTGGTGGCGGCACAAAAGCCGCGGTGGCGAGCGTGCAACCTTGAGGTCCAATCCAGTTTTGGGAACGACGGAAGACACCGGCTTCGAAGCGCGACCCTCGACCGCCGCTTAGAAGCTCCGCATGGATTTCACGAATGAGTCGGAGGTTGAGGGGCAAATCCAGCAAGCGTGCGAGACCGCGATTCATTGCCTTCACATAATTCACAACTTCAGCGACGTCCTTGCTTTTGTCATCCCCCTCGGACTCGAACATCAACAAGTCTTCCAATGTGCTTTGCGTGCCCTCAATTTGAGAGCTCAGCACTGCTTCGTACCGAACATACATTGCCACAAAAAATTCCGGATTGGGCAAAATTGAAGAACAGCCATCCAGGCGTCCAAGGGCCAAATCGGCTTTGGAAAGCAAATCGTCGAATTCTGCATCGCGGATCAATGGCGGTTCTGGAGGCAGTGGCGCCGGGATAAACGCCCGGTATCCTTCCCGCTGTGTTTCAAAACGGCCTGCGCGTGAAACAAGATTCGCCATTTGCAATCGTGGTTCGAAAAATTGTGATACGATATTGCCCGGTGAATCTTGTTTTAATTCTGACCCGAAATGCAAAATAAAATTGGCGGCCTCTATTGTCTCGTGCTTCCTATTTTTCGCGAGCCGCGTAACGTGCCGGCGTGAACCGCGCGCCAATTCCCCCCTTCCCTCCGGTGAGTTCGCCGGCTGGCGAGGTAATCACGCTGGGCCGGTTCGCCATGATTCTGGCAGTGCTGGTGTTTGTTTGGTTTCCTGACGTGTTGCTCGGCTCGCGCAGTTTTTTCACGCGTGATTTTTCCAGCTTTGGTTATCCGCTCGCGTGGGAGACCGCTCAAAGTTATCGCGCGGGTGAGATCCCGCTGTGGAATCCCTATAACTTCTGCGGGCTGCCCTTCTTGGCGCAATGGAACACGATGACGCTCTATCCGTTGTCGGCGCTCTACGTGTTCCTCCCGCTGCCGTGGTCGCTCAATGTTTTCAACCTGCTGCATCTTTATCTCGGCGGACTCGGCGCGTTTTGCCTGGCGCGCGCGTGGATGAGCGACGGGCGCGCGGCGGCGGTGGCGGGGATCGGTTACGCGTGCGGAGGCATGATGGTGAGCGCGCTGATGTGGCCGAACAACATCGCCGCGCTCGGCTGGCTGCCGTGGGTCTGGCTCGCGGGCGAGCGCGGCGCGATTGGCGGCCGGCGCGCCTGGCTGCTCGCGGTGCTGGCTCTGGCGCTGCAATTCCTCACGGGCGCCCCGGAGATCATCGCGCTCACATGGGCGGGTCTTGGCGCGCTGGTGCTGTTCGGCACGCGCGTGGACAACACTCTTCCGCGGCGCTGCGCGGCGCTCGGCGCTGCCTTCGCCAGCGCGCTGGCCCTTTGCGCGATTCAATTGCTGCCCTTCCTCGAATTGTTGCGCGGCTCGCAACGAGACTCGGGCTACGCCTCGTCGAACTGGTCGCTGGACTGGGCCGGGCTCGGCAACCTGCTCGTGCCGCTGTTCCATTGCATCCAGGACCGCGACGGCATCTTTTTTCAGACCACCCAACAATGGGTCACCTCGTATTATCCGGGCGCGACAATCCTGTTGCTTGCGGCTGTCGGCATTTGGCGCGTCCAAGAACGGCGCGTCCGGCTGCTCGCGATTGGCGCCGCCCTTTCCATAGCGCTGGCACTTGGGCCTTACGCCGGACTCTATGACGCGTTGCGCAAAATATTTCCACCGCTCGGCGTGATGCGTTATCCGATCAAATTCATTGTGCCGCTGGCGGCGATCTTACCATTACTGGCCGGTTACGGCGCGCGCGCCTGGCTAAATGGTTCGGCCCCTAAACGCCCCACCGAACGGCTATTTTTGGGGCTAGCGCTGGTGATGCTGGCGCTGGTGTTGTCCCAGCGGATCTGG
>CAZMLP010000874.1:0-5164 GCA_964566745.1 uncultured Verrucomicrobiota bacterium
TTGCAACCGGAGTCAAACCCTGCCTTGGAGCGCGCAACCGCCAATGAACTGGCGTCCGCCCTCGGGCTTAAACCGGAGGGCCTGGCGGGCGTCTGGCGGTTTCTGAAACCCGGCCCCGAACTGCGCGTCCGAGTGGCGACCTTGCAGCCAAAAATCGAGGCGCGGACGCGGCAGGAATTCACCATCGGCACGGACGGCCCAAGTTGCCGGACATTGGTCGATTACGAAATCACCCAGGCGGGCGTGTTCGTCCTGCAATTCAATTTGCCCCCCGCGTGGCAAGTCGATTCCCTGCAATGCGCCGCCATGCAAGGTTGGGCCGAGCGGACCGTGGATGGCGAGCGCGTGCTGGAGCTGACGTTGCGCGAGCGCTCGCTGGGACATCTCAACGTTCGCCTCGAATGCAGCCAGACCTGGACAAACCTGCCCGCCACGCTGGCATTGAATGGGCCGCATCCGCGCGGTGTCAGCAAGCTCTCCGGCACAGTGGCCGTCGCGGGCGAGGCTGGGGTTGGCATCAAATCCGCCGCGCTCAACGGGCTGGTCGAAGTCCCGGCCGACTCGATTGAGATCGGGGCGGATGCCGCCGGCGACAATGCCCGCCCGCGAAATACGGGCGGTTTGCTGGCCTACAAGTTCACTCCTGTCGCCATGCCCGCCCGGCAGCCATGGCAATTGTCGATCACAACGGAGCGCCTGCCCGCCTGGGTGCGCGCGGAGATTGTCAATTTCGCGAGCATCAGCGAGACGTTGTTGAGCGGCCAGGCCCTTGTGCGTTATGAAATAGAGAACGCGCCGGTCCAGGAACTCCAGCTTCGCCTGCCGGTCGCCTGGACCAACATCGACGTTGCCGGACCGGGAATCCGGCGGCGCGACCACACCAACAATGTCTGGCGCGTCGAGTTGCAGAACAAGGTGCGCGGGCAATACCAGCTCCTCGTCCGCTGGGAACAACCGCGCGCCGCGAGCACCAATGATCTTGCCCTCAGTGGGCCGGAGGCTCTGGGCGTTGAGCGGGAAAGCGGCTCGGTCACGGTCATTGCCCCCGCGCAATTGCAAGTGAATCCGGGCAAAATTTCCGGGGAGTTGCAGCGCATTGATTTCACCGAATTGCCCTCCTGGGCGCAACCGGCCCTCAATGCGGAATCCGGCGCCGGGACCGCCGTGCTGAACTACCGTTATCTGCGGCCCGGATGGAAGCTGGCCGTCGAGGCAAAACGGTTGAGCGAGGCCGCCCTGCTCCAGGCGCTCGCGGAGCAGGTGATCCTCAAGTCCGTGGTCGCGGATGATGGCCAATTGATGACGCAAATGGAGTTGACGGTGCGGAATAACGGTCGCCAAAACCTCGCCCTCACGCTGCCCGCCGGCATGCGCCTCTGGTCCGCCTTCGTTGGCGGCGTGGCGGTTCGCCCGACGCAACGTGGCGGCACCTTGCTGCTGCCGCTGGAAAACGGCGCGACACCCGATGCCCCGGTTACGATCGAGCTGATCTATGTCGGCACGGCGCGTTTTCCTCGCTCCAGTGGCAAGGTCACCCTCGTATCCCCCCGGCTCGACGTGCCGTTGAAAAACGCGCGCTGGGATCTCTACCTGCCGCCGGATTATGACTACAGCCGCTTCAAAGGCAGCATGAGCCACGAGTCGGCTGAAATGGCGATCGTGGCGCGGGATTTCACCGGCGCGGAATACCGCCGCCAGGAGGCGGACAAGAAATCCAGCCTGGACGAAAAAGTCCTCGATTCCCTGCGCCTGGTTCGCTCCCGGATCGCCAGCGGCCAAATTTCCGAGGCGGGCGCCATCTTGAGCAAAACCAAATCCCAGGCCGCCCGCAACGAGCCGGCGGTCGCGGAACTCAAGGAACTGGAGGAGAAACTAAGCGAGGCGCAAGGGAGCAACCTGGTCCGGGCGCAACGCGATTACTTTTTCCAGAACAATCTCCAGTCAGGCGTCAAATCAGAAATGATCCGGGTGGACGGCAATTACGACGCCAAGGTGGCCGAGCGACAAGTGAGGCAGTTGCAAAAGGCGCAGTCAGTGGTGGCGGCGCATGCGGAGCCGCTTCGCGCGAACCTGCCAACGCGCGGTCTTTGCCACACATTCACGCAGGTCTTGCAAACGGAGGTGGATCACCCGCTCACGGTCGAGTTCACCGCCGCAAATGACCGCGCCACCGGCTGGTTCAAGACGGCCGTGCTGTGCGCGGCGGGATTCGGACTGGTGTGGTTGTTCGCGGCCTTCGCGGTGGAGCGGATCAAGAGCAAGCGAATGGTGGCAGTGGCGTAAGATTGCGCCAGCGCAACGAAAGGTTCTTTGCGCCTCCGAAACCGGGCTGCCGATTGCCTCAAAAACGTTGTCGCCGCGCGGGGGACGGTGTTTGATCCCCCGCATGACTGACGTTGAAGTCTTGCAAATATTTCGCGACACCAAGGCCCTGCTGGAGGGCCATTTCATCCTGCGCAGCGGGCTGCGCAGCCGCCAGTTTTTCCAATGCGCGCTGGCACTGCAAGAAATGCCCATTGTGGAAAAGCTTGGCGCGGCGCTGGCCGGCAAGCTGCGGCACTTGAAGGCCACCACCGTCATCGCCCCGGCCATGGGCGGGCTGGTGATTGGCCAGGAAGTGGCCCGGCAATTGGGCGCGCGTTTCATTTTCGCGGAGAAGGATGACCAGGGCAAATTGGTCCTGCGCCGGGGATTCAGGATCGCGCCCGGCGAGCGCATGCTGGTGGTGGAGGACGTGGTGACCAAGGGCGGGCGCGTGCAGGAGACAATGGAAATCGTCCGCGCGCACGGCGGCGCCATCGCGGGCGTGGCGATGCTGGTGGACCGCTCGAACGGCACGGTCGATCCCGGCGTGCCGACATTCAGCTTGCTGAAGTTGCTCGTCGAGGCGTTCGAGGCGGACAAGTTGCCGCCGGATCTGGCGGCGATTCCTCCCGTCAAGCCAGGCAGCAAATGACGGTCGAAACACCCGGATATTCAAGCGCGTTCCCGGACACGTCGGCGACGAGTCCCCGCCGGTAAGAACCGCGCTTTTTTGACATTTGCCCGGCCATTTTCTAGCCTGCCCCCCATGAGTGACAACGGAACGGCCACGAGCCTGTTTGCTGGCGAGCTGCGCCATTCGGACAAAGACTTTAACGAGCGGCTGGAGCGCCTGGCCGCGGCGTCGAGCCTTTTTGACCCCGTCATAGAGCAGCGGACACGCGCGATTGTCGAGGCCGTGGGCGCCCGCGGCGACCAAGCGCTCCTCGATTTCACCACGAAGTTTGACGGCGCGCAGCTCACGCCCGCGCAGATTCGTGTGAGCCAGGCGGAACTGGCCACGGCGACAAAAGCCGCGGATCCCGGCTTGCGTCGCGCCGTGACGTTTGCCTTGAAGAACATCCAGTCCTTCAGCCGGCACTCGTTGCGAGGAAACTGGACCGCGCGCAACCAGGAGGGGGCGAACGTTGGCGAAAAGTTTGACCCCTTCCAACGCGTCGGGTTGTACATCCCCGGCGGCACCGCGCCACTGGTCTCAACCGCGCTCATGACCATCGGCCTGGCCAAGGTGGCGGGCTGCCCGGAGATCGTCGTCTGCACGCCGTGCGCCCGTGATGGAAAGATCAACAGCGCGCTGCTCTACGCGGTGGCGCAGGCTGGCGCCACGGAGGTTTATCGCGCCGGCGGGTCACAGGCAATCGCCGCGATGGCGCTCGGCACCAAAACGATCCGGCGCGTGCAGAAAGTCTTTGGCCCCGGCAACGCCTACGTGGTCGCGGCCAAACGGTTGCTGTTCGGCCATGTCGCGGTGGACTTGCTGCCCGGCCCGAGCGAGGTGTTGGTGCTGGCGGATGACACAGCCAACCCCGCGTTCGCGGCGGCTGATCTTCTGGCGCAGGCCGAGCATGGCTCCGGTCACGAGCGCGTGTGGCTGGTGACCACTTCCGCAAAAACCGCCCAGGCGGTGCAAGCCGAGGCGGCCACTCAGCTGTCCACTCGCTCGCGAAAGGAGTTTATCGCGAAGGCACTAAAGAACTCCGGCTGGATCATTCAGGCGAAATCGATGGATCAGGCCATCACCGTGGTGAACCGGCTCGCGCCGGAGCACTGCGAGGTAATGACCCGCGACACTATAAAAGTCGCGCGCCGGATTACGACAGCGGGAGCGATCTTTTTGGGAGCATGGTCGCCAACCGTATTAGGCGATTACGTCGCCGGCCCCAGCCATACCCTGCCCACCGGCGGGGCCGGAGCTTCTTTCGCGGGATTGACCGTCGATCAATTTCAACGGCGCACGAGCATCGTCGGATACGACCGCGCCGCGCTCGGCAAAGCGCTTCCGTTTGTGCAGAAATTCGCGGACTTGGAGGGCCTGGACGCGCACGCGCGCTCGGCCAGCATCCGTTTGGATTCCGTTCCCAAGACAGGGCGTAAACGATGATGAAAAAGCCTGACGCCGCCACGAAAGCCGCCCGCGCCCTGGTCCGTCCACTGGTCCGGAAGCTGCACGCCTACACGCCGGGAGAGCAGCCAAAGATCAAGGGGCTGATCAAGCTAAACACCAACGAGAACCCTTACCCGCCCTCGCCTAAAGTTCTCGCCGCAGTCCGAAAGGCCGCCGACGGACGGTTGCGGTTGTATCCCAATCCAACCGCGCAGGCGCTGCGCGAGCGGCTGGCCAAGTTGCACAATTGCGCGCCGGAAAACATCATCGTGGGCAACGGCTCGGACGAGTTGCTGGCCATGGCGACGCGCTCGTTCGTCGAGCCGGAGGCCAGCGCGGGAGTGGCCCCCTCGCGTTGCACAATCCAATATTTCACGCCGAGTTACTCCCTCTATCCGGTGTTGGCGGACATCGCGGGCGCGAAAAAAAATCCAGTGCCGCTCGCGACGAGTTTTGATTTGCCAGCCACCGCCGAACTTCGCCGGGGCAAACAGTGGGATTTCCGCGCGGCACTCACCTATGTCACGACGCCCAACGCCCCCAGCGGGCGTGGTTACCCGACGGACAAATTGCGCGAGCTTTGCCGCGCGCACCGGGGCGTGCTGATTCTTGACGAGGCTTATGTGGATTTTGCCGGGGAGAACGCGATGGCCCTGGCTTTCGAGTTCCCGCATGTGCTGGTCGCGCGCACGTTTTCAAAGGCCTACTCGCTCTGCTTCCAACGAATCGGCTACTTTG
>CAZMLP010000875.1:0-3280 GCA_964566745.1 uncultured Verrucomicrobiota bacterium
GCACAGGAAAGGAGCGATGGAAGACAAGACGGGAGGAGAAAACATCCTGGGCGACCCCTTTGGTGGTCGAGGTGGAGGGAAAGCCGCAAATCCTCACCAGCGCCACGCGAAGAGTCCGGGGAAACGATTTGGAGACGGGCGCGGATATTTGGGAGGCCTCGGGGCTGGCGCAGAACGCGGTGGCTTCGCCGGTTGCCTCGCAAGGGCTCGCGATCTTCGGCAACAGTTACGATTTCCAGGCGATGCTCGCAGTGAGGCTTGCGGGGGCGAAAGGAGACGTGACCGGAACGAAACAAATCGTTTGGAAATTGAACCGGTCCACACCGTATGTGCCCTCTCCGCTGCTCTATGGAGACACGCTTTATTTCCTGCGGCATAACCAGAATATCCTGTCGCGACTCGATCCATTGACCGGCAGCTTCCGCGACGCCTCGATCCGATTGGAGGGCATTGGCGATTTTATATTTGCCTCGCCCGTGGGCGGCGGGGGGCGCATTTATGTCACCGGACGCGACGGGGTTACCGTGGTTCTCAAGCACGATCGCCAGAACCAACTCCTGGCGGTCAACAAGCTGGGGGATTCCTTTAGTGCTTCAGCGGCTGCGGCAGGACGAGAGCTTTTCCTGCGGGGAGAACGATTTCTTTACTGTCTGGCGGAGCCGAATTAGCAAATGGGGCGCGAGGACCCCACCAAGAGTTAACACCTTTCACCGGCTCCTTGAGATGGAGCGCGTGAAAGGACTCGAACCCGTTCTTGAGGTCATCCCCCCGCGACAATCCGCACGATTTCCAGCCGGTCCCCTGCCGCAAGCATGCGGCGGGAAAATTCCGACGGCGCGACCGCCTCGCCGTTGTGCTCCACCACCACGCTGCGGGGCAGCAATTTTTGCGCGACAAGGAATTCCTCGATGGTGCAAGGAAGCCGCGCGGGCACGGGCTGGCCGTTGGCGATGATTTTGGACTCGGGCACTGGCTCGCTCGTCATGGCGCGCCCAGGAGCAAGAGCATCGGCTCGCCGCCATCCACTTTCACCAATACCGAGTCGTCGCGAATCTCGACGCACCTCACCAGCATCGTTCCGCCGGCGACGTGGACCCTCGCCTCCTCGCCCGCGAGGAAGGTCTGGTCGTTGATTTGCGCGAACCGGCGCTTTTTCGTGCCGGAAAATCCGCGCAACAGCAGCTTGTCCGGAGCGCGGGGCGGCGGTGGTGGCGGGACAAATCCCGCACGAACCGGCGCGGCGCCAAAACCCTCCGAGGGGAAGGCGCTTTCCGTGCCTTCCCGCACCCATTTCAAAACAGAGTCGAACCCTTGCTGCGCCTCGCCATCGATCACGGCGAGAATTTTTCCCTTGGTGTAGGTGTTGGTGCGAATCCTCTCCTGTTCGGCCGTGTCACCGCGCGCGCCAGCCAGCTTGAAAGCCGACAGTTCACAAATGGCCTCGATGGTGTCCTGCTCGATCTTGCGGCCCGCCGGTTTGTTTTCGTTGATCCAGAGGTGCGTGTACTCGTGCGCGCAGGTGTCCGCCGTCTCGGCCTTCAAACGCCCGCTCAACAGAATCACATTGTGGACCCACGTCTTGCCCTCGGGGCGCGTCTGGGAGAACCCGGTTTTGCGCAACTCGCCCTCCATCGGTTTCTCACTGTCCTTCGAGTTCCAGTAATCGACATCGAAAACACTCACGGTCACGTTTGTGCTCTTCAGGGCAAAGGCCCCGTCCGCCCAGCCCCGCAATTGGCTGGCGGTCTCGTCATACACCTGCACCCCGCCCTCGGCGGTGGCGACCACGTTCGTCGCGTCGTATTTGCAAATGTAACGGCCGTCCCTCGTCTTCATGTAAACATCCAGGACCGGCAGGCCGCAAAGCGAGCAACGGGTCTCGAGTTTGATGCAGTCCGGGCAGACCATCCCTTTCGGATGTTTGAAAATGGGCCCGGGAGGAATCACTTTGCCGCACACGATGCACACTTGGCCGAGCGGCACAACCTCCGGGGGCGCCTCGGCGGGCGGCGGGTCTTGCGCCAGCACCGGCAAGGCCAGCGCAAACGCGATGAGCCAGATCCACAGCGGCCAGCCGGGTTGGCGGGCGATTCCAGACTTGGTGTTCATAATGTTGGTGGTTCCGCCGCCGGACAGCCCTCACGCGGACAACGCCGCGTCCCAATCCTTCCATACCGGTTCCAGGCCGAGCCGCCGGATCAATTCCGCCACCTCGCCCGGCGACCGTTCATCCGCAATCTCAAATTGTCCAGTGGCGTTCGTGGCCCGGTTGGCCGCGGGAGCCCATTCGCTGGCGTTCGCGGCCAGCTCGACGATCCGCCCCCGCTCGGTGCGGTGAATCTTTTCCCGTCCCGCGCCCGTGTAGCCGCCCGGCTCGGTGTGGCTGCCCGCGCTCATCAATGTCACGCCCAGCGGAATCAACCCGTCCCGCAGCCACGCCGGTTCGCGCGTGGAGAGCACCAGGCCCGCGTCCGGGAACATCACGCGCAATGCGCAAACGAGTTGCGTCAACTCGCGGTCGCCCAAAAGTGTCAACGGCTGGTATTCCCCGGCGCACGGCCGCAGCCGGGGCAAAGAAATCGTCACCTGCGCCTTCCAGCAGTGTTTCAGCAAATACTCTGTGTGCGCCGCCAGGCTTAACGCCTCGCGCCGCCAGTTGCTCAAGCCGTGCAACGCGCCGATGCCCAGGCGCCGGAATCCGGCCTCGTAGGCGCGCCTTGGCGTCTCCAGACGCCAGTCGAAATCACGCTTCGGCCCCGCCGTGTGCACATCGGCATAAACCTCGCGGTCATAAGTCTCCTGATAGACGACCAACCCCTCGGCGCCCGCCGCGACCAGGGGCCGGTATTCCTCCGTCTCCATGGGACCGAGTTCCAGGGAAATGCTTGGAAATTCCGCATGCAAGGCCCGCACACATTCCGCGAGATAACCGTTCGAGACAAATTTGGGGTGCTCGCCAGCCACGAGCAGGAGGTTGCGGAAGCCCTGGTCCTTCAGCGCCCGGGCCTCGCGCAGCACCTCGTCCACGGAGAGGGTCACGCGCAGGATCGCGTTGTCCCGCGAGAAGCCGCAATACTTGCAGTTGTTCACGCACTCGTTGGAGAGATACAGCGGCGCGAACAGGCGGATGACTTTGCCGAACCGCTGGCGGGTCAATGCCTGCGAGCGACGGCCCAACTCCGCCAGCAATTCCCCGCCCGCCGGGGAAATCAGGTGCGCAAAATCGATTAACTGCGGGCGCGCCTGCGCAAGACTCGCCTTCACCGCCGCGAGTGGCGCT
>CAZMLP010000876.1:0-8254 GCA_964566745.1 uncultured Verrucomicrobiota bacterium
TCCCGTGCGCGCCGGCATTCTGCGCGATCTGCGCCACAGCGGCAATCTGCTCGCGTGTCAGCAAGGACGCCTCAAACACCGCGCGCACCGGGCGCTCATCCGCCGACTCGATCAAATCCCGCAGCTCGCGCTCGATCGCCGCGTGATCTCCGTCGCGAAGCCAGCCCAAATGGATGACCGCCTCGATCTCATGGGCGTCCGCGTCCACCGCCGCCTCGGTCTCGTACCGCTTGACGTCGCTGTCGGTTGCGCCCCAGGGAAACCCGGCGGTTCCAATCACTTTGACCTCGGAATCCTCCAGAAAATGCCGCGCCAGCGAGACATGGGAGCCGGCGACACAAACCGCCCGGATACCGGCGCGTCGCGCCCCGGCGCAGATGGCCTCCAGTTCGGCGCGCGTCGCGCCGGGCTTGAGGAAAATCAAATCGGTGACCGGGGCAAGCGGATTGATGTCGTTTTTACTCATGGCGTGGCAAGCATGCTGGAGCCGCGTCCGCCGAGCATTTCGCAGCGCCCGGCGTCTGTCAAAGCGGCAATGTCTCCCGGCAAAAAACGGGAGGAGTTGGGCAATCAGCGGAAAGGTCTCTCGCTTGAGATTTTGATGATTCTGGCCGATATTCTCGTCCACGCATTATATGACGATCACCGAGGCTTTAACGGCGGAACACGCGGTCTTCCACAGTTTGTTCGATCACGTCGAGCGTTCCGCTCCGGGCCTCCCAACATTGGCGGAGGTGCGGACCACGGCCCGCCTGCTGGTCGCGGTGCTGGAGGCGCATTCCAAGACGGAGGACGACCTTTTTATCGAGCCGCTGGACCACTGCCTGGAGCACATGGGCCAGCACAAAACCTTTCACGACGAGCATGAGGAGATCGACCACAAGCTGCGCGGCGTGGAGGAGGCGCGCACGGTAAAGCTGGCGCGGCAGAATTTGTTAAAGGCGGTCCTGCTGTGTCGGCGTCATTTCGACAAGGAGGAGCGCCTCGTGTTTCCGATGGCGGAGAAAGTTCTGAAGAAAAAATCGCTGCTCGAACTCGGCAAGGCGTGGGGCCAACGTCGCGAAACCCATCACCATTAACTGGCTGTCAGACCCCGAGCGAGGCGCGGGTGGCGGCCACCAGCGCGGCGACCCGCGTGGCGAGCGGGAAATCCGACGGCGCCTCGAGCGTGTAGGAAAGGCGAGTCTTGTGCGTGAGCAAATAAAACGCCTCGGGCCACATGGGACGTGATCGAGGATCGACCTCAGGCCGGATGATGCCGCCTACCGCCGGTCGCTCCTCGATGATTTCGGAGCGGTCGATCGGGCAAACGGCCTCCACGCGCTCCACCATTAATTCGGCAAGCGAGGGTTGGTTGTCCGGGTTCAACTCGTACACGTAAAACCCGTGTGACTCCCAGTCCTCATGCAGGCAGAGCGCGAGGTCAAAGCGCGGTTGGCGCTCGAGCCAGACAACGTGCGCGCGAGTTTCCGCCGCCTCAAGGTGCAAATATTGGCGGTTGAGGTCCACGCCAGCCCCGTTTTCCCGCCGATTCAAATCAAACCCGGTGGGGTTGAGGCAGGGGCAAATCCACAACTCGCAATCCGCCGGCCAAACATGCTCCATCAACAATTGCCGCATGGCGAGAGGGCCGGCCGGCTCGTCGCCATGAATGCCCGCGGAGATGTAAATTTTCCGTGTGCCCGCGCCGAATTTCTGGCGCAACGCGGTGAGCCGAAGATTCGGCGTGTCCAGGAAATGCTCGCTCGCCCAGCCTTGCTGCCGCGCAATGGCATCCATGTCGCCGGTCACGCCGGCGATCTTGATCGTCTCGCCGAAGTAGCCGCCCTTGTTGAGTCCGAGTCTTTGCATCTCCCCTGGCGCGAATCAAAAGGGGCGGAGTTGCCTCCGCCCCTGATGAAAATTATCCGGCTACACTTACTTGAGCTTCGCGAGCACTTCCTTCACCGCGTTGAAATTCGGCAGATCCTTCGGCGTCGGCGTCTTCTCCGCGTATTGGATCACCCCGTCCTTGTCGATCACGAAGGCCGCGCGCGCGGAGGTGTCGCCCACGCCGGCGAGATTCGGGAACACCACGTCATAGGCTTGGGTGGTGGTCTTGTTCAAGTCGCTGGCGAGCGTGACGCTGATCTTGTTTTGGGTCGCCCACGCCTCTTGTGCGAACGGGCTGTCCACGCTCACCGCGATTACCGTCGCGTTCAGCGCGGAGTAGCCCGCGAAGCCCGCCGTGACGTCGCACATTTCCTGGGTGCAGACGCCTGTGAAGGCGAGCGGAAAAAAGAGCAGCACGGTGTTCTTCTTGCCGAAATTGTCGCTGAGCTTGACGTCCACGAGGCCGCCGGCTTGCTTGGACTTGAGGGTGAAATCGGGGGCTTTGGCGCCAACAGAGAGAGGCATGATGTTCGCTTTCGATTTTGGGGTTGTTACTTCAAATCAATGCGCGGCGTTATAGAGGCGGCGCGGGGCGGTGTCAAACGACGATTCACGTTTTCCCGGGCCGAGAATCATAGTGCCGCGAGCACTTCTTCCGCGTGCTCGTCCGGTTTCACTTTTGACCAAATCTTGCGGATCATGCCATCCGGTCCGATGAGAAAGGTGACCCGATGAATGCCAAAATAGTGGCGGCCCAGAAAAGTCTTTTCACCCCACACGCCGTAGGCCCGGACGATTTCCCGCTCCTCGTCCGCGAGCAGCGTGAACGGCAGCTTCCGTTTCTTGATGAACTTGTCGTGCGACTTTGCGGAATCCGCGCTGACACCGAGCACCACCGCGCCTTTCGCCTCGAAAGCGGCGTAATGATCACGAAACGAGCACGCCTCTTTCACACAGCCGGGTGTTTCATCCTTCGGATAGAAATAAAGAATGACGTTGCGCCCCTTGAAGTCCGCCAGCGAGACGCGCCCCCCGCCGCTGGTGTTCGCGGTGAACGCCGGCGCTGGATCGCCCTCCTTCAGTTGCAGGACCAATTCATTTCCCATAGAAATTGCGGGCAAGAACATGCCAGACGGCGACGAATCCGCAATCGATTCCGGGAAAAACTGCCGGGGCGCGCCTTCCCGCCCGCCGGGGGAGCGGCGCGTCTGCTACAAGACAAAACTCTCGTCGATCCACGGCCTGGGACTTTTTGCCAGTGAATCGCTCCCGCATGGCGCGAAGGTGATCGAATATCGGGGAGAGCTTATTTCCAAGCAGGAGTCATTGGATCGATGCGCGGGTGGCAATCATGCGATTTTTTATTGGTCGGACGCGGAGGATTTGGACGGAAGCGTGGAATGGAACCCGGCGCGGCATGCCAACCACAGTTGCGCTCCGAATTGCGAGGCGCGAAGGCTTCCCGATGGCATCTGGCTGGTGGCGTTGCGGGACATCGGGCCAGGCGAGGAGTTGACGTTTGATTATGGCTACGACCTTGTCGATTACCGCGAGCATCCTTGCCGCTGTGGCGCGCCCGGCTGCGCGGGATTCATTGTGGCCAACGGGTTGCGCGAGCATATTTTGAAGTATCGTTTTTGATTTTTTTGGCAACTGGCTGCCTTGCTACCCGGGGTTGTTGAATCACAATCAGATCTGTGTGAAGGCGGACCCCGGTTCATGCGGGATTGCTTGGAAATTTCAGACGAACTCCCAAACTGGCGGCGCATGTCGGACGACAATTCAGTGAATCCAACACCCGCGCCCGCTTCCACGCCGCACAAGCGGCGCCCGCGTTATTCCGGAAAGAACCCGCGCCGGTTCGAGGAAAAATACAAGGAACACCAGCCGGAACTGCATCCCGAAACCGTGGCGAAGGTGCTCGCGTCGGGCAAGACCCCGGCAGGAACGCACCGGCCGATCATGGTGGCGGAAATCCTGGAGGTGCTGGAGCCGCGGCCGGGGGAGGTGGCGGTGGATTGCACGCTTGGTTACGGCGGGCACTCACGAGAGATTTTGCCACGGCTGGCGCCGGGCGGGCGGTTGCTCGGGCTGGACGCCGACCCGGTTGAGTTGCCGAAGACTGAGACACGATTGCGAGAACTGGGGTTCGGACCGGACGTGTTCACCGCGCACCGGAGCAATTTCGCCGGGCTGCCGCGCGTCCTGGCGGAAGCCGGGCTGGCGGGCGCTGACATGATCCTCGCGGATTTGGGAGTGTCCTCGATGCAATTGGACGATCCCAGCCGGGGCTTTTCGGTGAAGCAGGCCGGACCGCTGGACATGCGAATGAATCCGGGACGGGGGCAACCGGCCTCGGCTTTGCTGGCAAAGGTGGACCGGGGAGAACTCGCGCGATTGCTGGGTGAGAATGCCGACGAGCCGCGCGCCGGGGAGCTGGCCGCCGCGCTGGCGGGGCGCAATTTCATCACGACCACGGAACTGGTTGCCGGCATTCGCGCCGCGTTGCCAAGAACCGGCCGGGATGAAGTTGAGTTGACGGTGCGCCGGGTGTTCCAGGCGTTGCGCATTGCGGTCAACGACGAGTTCGCAGCGCTCGACACATGGCTGCGTGTTTTGCCGGACTGCCTGGAACCTGGGGGACGGGTGGCGGTGCTGACGTTTCATTCGGGCGAGGACCGGAGGGTGAAGCGAGCCTTTGAGGCGGGCTTGGCGGATGGACGTTATGCGGAGATTTCACGCGAGGTCATGCGGCCCAGCGCCGCGGAACGGCATGCGAATTCCCGGTCAGCGCCCGCAAAACTAAGATGGGCACGCCGGGCGGGATGATCTATTCGGCCGTCACCGCCCGAAAGAAGCGCGGTTGGGCGCCGCCTGGCGCTGATTCAGTGAACAAACCACCCGGTGAAAGCGTGCCGAGGGCGGCTTGCCAGTCGATCAAGTTGGTCGAGGACTGGATTTGGGGAGTTGTGCCGGAAGGGGCAATCACTTTGAACTGCAACGCGCCGTTCGACTGCAAGGCAATCGATTGCGTGTCAATTTGAGACGGGCGAGTGAAGCGAAGGATGAGGTCAATCGCGCCCGCCGGATTAAAGAAGCTGCCGTCCACTTGAAAATGATAGTTAGCGCCGGCATTCACCGGGAAATATATCCGGCGGGTAAACAGCGTCCAATTGTCGTTGCCGGCAACCAAAGCCAGGTTGGTCAAGTTCTCGCCCGTGTAGGCGAACAAACGCGGGAGAAAATTGGAGTCCTTCGCCGTCACATTGACCAGGGCGTAGCCATCCTGCGGCGCGGTCCATTGCCACCATATCGTGTGGTTGGCGGGGTTCGGAAACTGGGCCGGAAAGAACGGCTCGCCCGGCTCGCTCGTGGCATTGACGTTCGAGCCGGAGGCGGTGGTGGTCAAACCGGAAAGCACTGTGGCATTCGTGAAACTATCGTTTTCGGGAGGCACGCCCGGCGCAATGTTCAGCGTGATGTGGCCCGTATCCTCGTATGCCCCGTCCACCGCGATGTAGTAAGTGCTTCCTTTTTGCACGGTAACGCTCACCTGGCTGGTCAAGGCGGTATCAGTGTTGTCCCCAAAGGCAACCGGATCGGCGGTGAAAGGGGACTGGTCGAATACATCCAGGCTGGTGTCAAAGTCGCTGCCAAAAGTGTTGATGGAAATGGTGCCGTCCAGCGGGGAAGTCCATTCCCACCAGACCGAGTGCCGTCCACCGCCGCCGATGCGCTCGTTCAGCTCGCGGGACGCGTCGATATTGGAGCCTTGGGCGGAGACGGGGAATCCGGCGAGCACAACGCGTTGCGCGAAGTTGTCGTTCGTCGCCGAGGAGAAAACGAGAGAAGCAAAAATATTTCCGGTTTGGCCAGGGAGGCTTGTCGCCGCGATTTGGTAGGTCGTTCCGGCGATCACCGGGACGACCGCGCCGGGAGTGTCGCTGCCGGGGCTGGGAATGTTGTTGGTGGCGAGGAGTTGGAGGGAGGCGAGGTTGTCGCCGCCAAACACAGCAAGGAACGAAGGGAAGCCGGTGCCGCGCGTGGTGGCCAGCAGGCGGCCGTTGGCGGGCGCCTTCCAGGACCACCAAACAGAGCGGCCAAAACCGGCGAGGGCGGGCGGCTCGCCGGCCTCGGTGGTCGCTCCGGAGTTGTCAGCAACCACGGAAAGATACTTGCCGGAGAGCGGGATGCGTTGGGCGAAATTGTCATTGAACGGAGTGGCAGGCGGCGCGGTCAAACGGGCGACGAAGGCATCCGCGGTGTTGCCGCCATAGGCCGTTTGGAAAGCGCCTGGCGTGACCGCCATTTGTGGCAATGCAGGCGTGAAATAGGCGCCACCCGCGACGACCAAAGTGTCTGACGCGAGGGCCACGGCCGTAATGGCAGACCCTTGCGCGCCGCCCAGATACTCGAACCAGAGCAGGGCGCTGGCGTCGGGACTCAGCTTCGCGACATACCCCGAAAAGCCGCCGATATTGATGGTGCCGGGCTGGTCAGCGGGAGAAATGTCGTTAGAGGCCGTGCGACTGCCGACGTAGGCGTTGCCCTGATTATCCACAGCCAGCCCGGCGCGTTGCGGGCGCAAATAGGTGTCAGGACGGGCCTGGCCATCGAGGTGGAAGTTCTGCACGTAAATGAGGTCGAAGCCAAGGTTGTCCAGATCCTCGTTCTGGCTCCCGCCCAGGAAGGTCGAATAGGCCAAGCCATCTCCCGCAGGCGTCAGTTTGGCGATGAAGTTATCCGGCGTCCCCGCATCCCCGCGCCGCACGGGTTGGAGGCAGTTAGCCGTTACCGGAAAGTTGTCCGACGTCGTCTGGCCCAACACGAACGCGGAGCCTTGGGCGTCCACCGCGACGGACACGCCGGAGTCCGAATCGCTGCCGCCGAGGAGGCTGAGGTATTGGAAAATGGAGCCGTCGCCGGCCAGCTTGGCAACGTACGCCTTTTGCCCCGAGAGCGTGATTCCTGATTTGCCAAGCCAGCGCCAATTTGGCGCGGCGGGAAAATTGGTCGAGGTGGTTGAGCCGGTGAGATAAGCATTGCCGCTGGAATCCAAGGCAATGCTGGAACCGGTTTCTGATCCGGACCCGCCGAGGTAGGTAATGAAGCGGCGTTGACCGTCAGGGTCGAGGCGCGCGACGAACGCGTCAAAACCGCCTGCCAAGGAGGATTGCAGCGCGCCTGGCGTGACGGGAAGATTGGTGGAACAAGTCCAGCCGGAGACGAACGCGTTGCCAGCTTGGTCCACGGCGATGCCGGTGGCCAGGTCGAGTTCCGTCCCGCCCAAATAGGTGCAATAGAGAAGCCGCGAGCCATCCGGACTGAGCTTGGCCACGAACGCGTCCAAATTGCCAGGCGCCGTCGCCTGAAAGGCGTTGGTGATGAGCGAATCCATCCCGTACGTGTAACCGGCGACGTATATGTTTCTTGCCCCGTCCACGGCAATGGCTGTGGTGTAAGCCCCCGGCAGGAGCGTGGAAAAAACGAGATGGTCCCCCGTCGGACTGACTTTGGTGACAAAAGAACCGCGACCGAAAGCAAGCCCGCTGACCGGCGTGCCGGGAAAACCGGGGGAACCGGTGCTGCCGGTCACATAGGAGTTGCCATCCGAATCGGCGGTGATGGCGCGGGCGAATTCCTCGTCATAACTGGTGCCGCCGCCGCCAAGAAAACTGGAATACGCCAGCGCGGGGCGGGCCGAAGCCGCCAGTTGCGGCAATTGCCAGGTAGCGGCAATGCCGAGAAGGAAAAGAGATGCCAGCGAGCGTGGTTTGAAGGGAAAGGACTGGGGAGATTTACCGCGCATGGCAACAACGTGGCCGAGCCAAATCAAACGGTCAATGGTTTCCCGAAAACGCGGCGGTGCTATTCCGCCTCCGGCACGATCATCTCAAATGCCGGTATGCGCGTGATGACGCGGCGCCCGGATGTGTCGATGCCCAGATAGCTTCCCTCGGCGCGGGCCGAGCGGGTGCTCAGAAGGTGAAAGCTGTTATAGGTGAATTTTTGGCCCGGCTCGATGGTGGGAAACTGGCCCACAACACCGTCGCCCTCGACCGCGGTGATTTCGCCGCGCGCATTGGTTACCACCCATTTGCGCCCTTTGATGGTAACCGCGGATTCTGTCTCATTATGGATACTGATGAAATAGACGAAACAGTGCGGGCGGTCCGGCGGCGCGGGCGCGAAGGGCTGGTAGGCGACGCGATCCACCGTCACTTTCAAACCGGCTGGCTCGACGAAATCTTGCTTGGAACTCATGAGTTAGGGGACGGAGAACGCTTGGCCGCAAAAAGAAACGAGCCACCGAACAAAAGTCCGGCCGCGCCAAGAAAAGCCGCCAGGAAATCGACGCCTGCCACGAAACGCTTTTCAAACA
>CAZMLP010000877.1:0-1616 GCA_964566745.1 uncultured Verrucomicrobiota bacterium
CGGCAGGCCTCCGGAGACAGGCGGGCTGACGCTCCAGGCGTAGGTGCCCGTCGTCTGGACGCCGTCGTCGGGATGGATCGTCGCGACGAAGCTCGTCGCCTTCCCACCCTTGGGGGTCGCATCCGGATGCCCCAGCGCGAGGTCGAGCGTCGTCGGCTTCGGCACAACCGCGAGGCTCTGGGTCGTGTCGGAGGAGAGGTACTCGCCGTTGCCTTCGTAGTGGGCCTTGAGCGAGTAGTTGCCGGTCGCGTTGGGCACGTCCGGCGTTGCCGTCGAGCCGGTTGTAATAATAGCCCCCGGAGGCCAGCCACCAATCCTTGATCTGCTTCTCCAGGCGCAAAGTGTTGTTCGCGTCGAAGTGATCATAGCGCTCGGCGTTATTGATGAGCGCGTTCGGGGCGGGTTTGCCCACCGCGTAGGAATCCGCCTCCCACGAGCTGGTCTTCAAGTTGTAGAACTCGCCCCGGAAATTGTCCTCAATCAAGAATCCGTGAATCTGGTAATCCAAGTCGAATTTGATGATGTGGACTTTTTCATCGATGTCCTCGTAGGCCGGATACAACGGCGGCGCGGCGGTCCCGCCCCCCCCCAGCACGGTACCATACTCCAGCAATGATTTGGTGCCGTCGCGGGACTGGTATTCGTAGCCAAGCACCATGCGCGGCCAGTCCGGCAATGTCAGGCCGACATCCACCCAGGCACGGCTGAAATCAACGTGCAGATCCTTGTTGAGCGTCAGGTGCGGCTCGGTCACCCCGGCGTAATAGCCCCCCCCATTGTCATAGTAGCGGCGGAATTGCTCATAACCACCGTGAACAAAACCAAGGTCATCCTTGTCGATTTGCAGCTTCAGTTTGTAGTCGGGCGAGTTGATCCGCGCCCGGCCGTCCACGGTGATTTTCGTGCCGTCCTTGAGCTTGTCCTGGAAATGCAGATCACTCACGCCGCCATCCCAGCCGTCCGTCATCCCCGTGTGCTCCTCGAACTTCGCCTTGTTACCGCTGACGGTGACATGTTGCAACTCAGGCGTGACCGAAAACGAGAGTTGCGGCTGGCCGTTGGCGGCGCCCCACTGCGCGCCCTGGTCGATCCAGGCGCGCAACAGGCCAATCTGCTCGGAGGAAAGCGGGTCGCCTTTCCCCTTCGGCGGCATGAGCATGTCCTCGTCGAGACCGGCGACGTAGTGCACCAGTTTGCTCTGCGCGCTCTGGCCGGCGACCACATCCACGCCATTCTCGCCCCCCTTCAGCGTGCTTTCCCGAGTGGACAAACTGAACTTGCTCTTGGGCCGCTCGGCGCCATGACAGCGCAAGCAGGAGTTCTCGAAAATGGGACGAATGTCGCGGTCAAAATCGACGGGATGATTGGCGGGCGGCGGCAGTTTCGAGACATCCACCCCGGCGGCGGCCAAGCCGCCCAACGCGGCCAGGCTTGCGGACAGAAACGTCATTCTCCGCCGGGAAGCCATTGTCCGGCGCCGTGCGGCCAGCGCGACTCGAGCCCGGAACGATTTCGATTTAGGCATCGGGAAAAACGCGCCGTTCAATACAGCATGCGCGGGTTGATGTTCGAACCGTGGACGGCCGTGTGGCACCCGGCGTTCCAGCACGCGCCGC
>CAZMLP010000878.1:0-4737 GCA_964566745.1 uncultured Verrucomicrobiota bacterium
ACTTGCTCTACCTGCCCCAGGCAAAAACGTATCACCGCTCCTGCGGTCTGGGACCTTGCGTCGTGCTGGGCGTGGACGAGGAAACGGCGCGCTCGTGGCAGATCAACATTGAGATTTGGCGGGCGGGGGTCGTCGAGTTCGAGGGCCAAACCTCCGTGGGCCAGATCAAACGGACCTTCGCCGAGTTGGCGGGATATTTGTTCCGGAGCCAGTCCTTCCCGCATGGCGCGATTCTCCTGACCGGCACCGGCATCGTGCCGCCGGACGGCTTCACCCTGGCCGCCGGGGACCTTGTGAAAATCATCATTTCGGGAATTGGGGAACTGGTCAATCCCGTGGTCGAGGTTTAACGGGCCGAGAATGGAATTCTCCGAGGTAAAGGAGCGGATCAAAAAAGTCGGCGGCTGGCTGAGCCCGGCCGAGGCGAGCATTTTGTACCGGCTGGGCCGCGGCTGCAGTGGCAAGGGCGCCATTGTCGAAATCGGCTCGTGGCAGGGGAAGTCCACCATTTGCCTGGCTGGCGCGTCGCAGGCGGCGGGCGGCAAGTCGCGCGTCATAGCGATTGACCCGCACATCGGCTCGCCCGAGCACCAAAAGACCGGCGAGATTTGGACCTTCGACAAGTTCAAGCAGAACATCCGCGATGCCGGCTTGGAAAAGTTGGTCACGCCCATCGTCAAGATGTCCGGGGACGCGGCGGCTGACATCCGCGAGCCAGTCGAGTTGCTGTTCATCGATGGCGCCCACGAGTACGAGGCGGTGAAGCAGGACTTCGAGCAATACTTTCCGAAGCTGATCGATGGCGGTTACATTGCCTTTCATGACACCATCGGCTGGCCCGGCCCGGAAAAACTGGTGGCCGAGGCGGTGTTCACGTCGAATCGATTCCGGGGTGCGCGCTTTGCCAACTCAATCACCTACGCGCAGAAGGTTCCGGCCAACACGGCGATGGACCGCCTTTGGAACCGATTATTCCTCGTGATCAAAAATATCTACGCGGCGGTGTACATCACGCTGTTGAAGATCAAGATCAAGCTCGCCGGCCGGAATACCGGCGAGGCGTAAGTGGTCGGGACGCGTCCTGGGCGCGTCCGCATAACCGGATTTTTCGCGAGTAAAACGGACGCGCCGCTGGCGCCCCTGCCAAAAAAGGCCATGGATTTTGTTGAACCGCTCTCGCGGCCCTATCTCGCTGAAACTTTTGGCAATCCCAGTAGCCGGGCGCGTTGAATCTCGTCCCAGCGATTGAAGCGCAACCGCAGGAATCGCAACATCCAAAAGTCCCCGCGCCGGCGAAATCCGCGAACGCGTCGCCGCTCGGTGGCGAGGTGGTCCCGCATGCGCCAGCACTCGATCACGGCGTCGAGGTAGGCGCGTTTGACAAACCTCCAGCGGCGAATCAACACCAGCCCGACCAGCGCCTCCAGCGCCAGCATGGCGAGTTGCAGCGGGATTTGCAGCAGCAGCAAGTTTTGCGCGTTTTTGAGGACCACCAGCAAGCCATTGCGATTGGCGTAAAAGCGTTTGCTGTCGCTCGTCCGAAACTCCACGACTTGCCCGCCGCCCTGCGGGTTGACGTTTGCCGCGCCGCGATGATGCAGCCGCGCGGCGGGCACGGCGAGTGCCGTCCGCCCGGAGATCCACACGCGCCACGAGAGATCCAACTCATCCGAATACATGAACAGCCGCGCATCGAACCGGCCAACACGCTCGAACAATTCCCGCTCGATCAAGTAGGAGCAACCCTCCGGCATAAAGACCTCGCGCGTCTTGTTATAACGGCGGCGCGTGCTAGTGAGCCCGCAAAGGTCCAGCCCTTCCGCGCCCATCGACTGGAAATTGTCATCGGAAAAATCCATCACCATCGGCGTGGCCGCGCCCGCGCCTTTTGCCTCCACCTCGGCCAGCAACCGTTCCAGGCAATCCGGCTCCAGCCAGGCGTCGTTGTTCAGGAAGAACAGAAACTTGCCGGTGGCGGCGATGGCGGCGCGGTTGTTCCCCTCGCAATAACCGAGGTTTTGGCCGTGTTGAATGAACCGAGCATTCTGCTGCGTCTGCACCAACTTCTCCGCGAGCTTGTCCGAGCCGTCGGTCGAAAGGTTGTCGGCGACGATGATTTCCGTGTCCGCGAGAATCGTCTGCGTTTGCAGCGAGGCGAGGCAGCGCTCAATCCATTGCGCGCCATTGTAATTCAAGATGACCACGCTGACGCGCGGAGGGCGGGGGTGCGGGAGGGTGGCGACGGATTTGTTCATCGGCGTTTATCCCGGAATCACAACGCCGCTTGCCGGCGTGGTCACGCCTCGAGCTTTCGTTTCCAGCCAGTCGCACGCGCCGGGCAGCACGCGGCTCCAATGCATCGTTTTGGCCCGCTCCCACGCGTTGAAACGATGGCGCTCGTAACGTTCCTGGTCACGCAACACACCGGCCAGACTCTCGGCCAGTGAGGCAGGGGTTTCTTCCTGGGAGACCAGGCCGGTCTGATCGTGCAAAGTGGACTCGATCAACCCCTCGACTGGATAAACCACGGCGGGAGTGCCGAGCGCGTTGGCTTCGATCACGTTGAGGCCCCACCCCTCGCGTTGCGAGGTGTGCAGCAGGAAATGAGATTGCCGCAGGAGGGCATCCTTTTCCGGCTCGGAAAGCAGGCCGGTGAAGGTCACTTGATTTTGCAACTGCAAATCGCCCGCCAATTGGCGCAAGGCGGGCTCGCACTCGCCACCGCCCACGATCCTGAGCCGCGAGTCCACACCCTGGTCGAGCAGGTGCTTCACCGCGCGGATGGCGTGATCGATCCGCTTGTTGGGCGCGAGCCGGGACACGACGACAAGTTGAACCGGTGGCGTGAGCGGCTTCGCCTCCAGCCGGGGCAGGGCGACGGTGTGGACGCCGTAGCGGATAATCGTGACCGACTGGACGCCATGCTCCCGGAGGATTCTCTCGGTGGATTCGTTGGCGGTCCAAAACGGAACATGCCGGTAAAGCCAATGGGTCCAGCGCTCCTGCCAGCGGCCAATGGTGCTGACTGGCGGCGGATAGAAGGATCGCCAGATTGGTCCCAGGACCTCGTGAATGTACGCCACGCTATTCGTGCGGCACCACCACGGCGCGTACCACGGGATGCCGTGATGCTGGTCCATCACGAGATCGAACCGCGCTTGTTTGCGATACCAGCGCCGGGCGGCCAGCACCGAGGTTCCCATGCCGCCGCCACGGACGATTTGGATGGGACCAATCTTCTCCTCCCGCGCCGCGCCGGGGAAGTCGTTGGCAAACCAGAAGACCTCATGGCCGCGCTCCGCGAGGGCATTAAGATAGCCCTGCGTCACGCGCTCCGCGCCGCCCGAAAGGGGGTTCCTCGGGTCGCGCCAGTTGAGCATTAGAAAGCGCATCTGCCTTCGATCGGCCACCGAAATACGGCGGATGTTGGCGGGGGAGAAGCGGGCAGGGCGAGCAAAAACAGCCCTTCGGGCCGGGGCGGTTGTCAGGCGTCCATTTTAGCTAGAGACAAAAACGGGTATTGTTGCTACTCTGCGAAGGTCAACCGTTTCCAATGAGAGACGGCGCATCGTTTTAAATCTGCACCATGAAGAACAAATCAGCCTCTTCGCGTAGCGGCCTGCTAGCGGGTGGCAACTGGATCATCGACCAGGTTAAGATTATCGATGTTTTTCCCCAACCCGAGCAGTTGGCGAACATCCGCTCCCAATCCCAAGGCACGGGCGGCGCGCCCTACAATGTGCTGATCGACCTCGCGCGGCTGGGCGCCCCGTTTCCACTCGCGGCCGCCGGTTTGGTCGGCAAAGACGCGCTGGGCGAGGAGATTTTGGCCGATTGCGCAAAGAACAAGATCGATACCCGTTGGCTCAAATCCGTCCCGAACGCGGCCACTTCCTACACCGACGTCATGACCGAGGCCGGTTCCGGGCGCCGCACATTCTTCCATTATCGCGGGGCCAACGCCTTGTGGGACGGCGAGGGTCTCGATTTCAACAAGACGAAGGCGCGCATTTTTCACCTAGGCTACCTTTTGCTGCTGGACGCGCTGGACGCCTCTGACAAAAAGCACGGGACGGTTGCCGCCGGATTGCTGGCCGCCGCGCAAGAGGCCGGACTCAAGACCAGTGTCGATGTGGTGAGCGAGGACAGCGACCGTTTCGCCAAGGTAGTCACGCCCGCGCTGAAATATGTCGATTACTGCATCCTCAACGAGATCGAGGCGGGCAAGACGACCGGGTTCAAGATTCGCCAACCCGACGGAAAACTCGACACCGTCGCCGTCCGCCACGCCGCCGGGGCGCTGCTGCAATGCGGCGTGCGGGAGTTGGTGGTGATTCATTTTCCCGAGGGTGGTTTCGCGCGCACGCGCGACGGCCGGGACTATTGGCAATCCTCGCTCAACCTGCCGGCGAAATACATCGCTGGCACGGCGGGCGCGGGCGATGCTTTCTGCGCCGGGGTGTTGTTTGGTCTTCATGAGGGCTGGGACTTGCAGAAGAGCTTGCTGACCGGAGTTTGCGTGGCGGCCGCCTCGCTCTCCGATCCCACCTGCACCGGTGGTGTCAAATCTCTCGCCGCCGCCCAGGCCATTGCAAAAAAATACCGCCCGCGCAAGCCGCTCGAGCCGGATATTTGACTCGGACGAGAGAGCTTTAACAGCTTTCGAGAAAAGAAAAGGCCCGCTGTAAAAGCGGGCCTTTTGGCTTTCGAAATATCGTGAAGCGTTACGCGCGCTCC
>CAZMLP010000879.1:0-7577 GCA_964566745.1 uncultured Verrucomicrobiota bacterium
GGGTGGCGGTGCTGACGCTGTTCCTGGAGCGGCTGCGGGCCACATTGCTTTGGATGCTCTTGCCGTTGGCAGGGTGGGCCAATCTCGCCACGCGCACCGCGATCCTTTCGCCCAATGACCTGCGTGTCACCGTTGGCAATGCCACCGAACTCGCGACCGTCCGCGGGACATTGATCGCGCCGCCGAGTTACCGGGTTTACGAGAATGACGACGCGCCGTCTTGGCGCACCCTGGCGCGCGTTCGAGTCACCGGGTTAAAACGCGGGGAGGTTTGGTTTCCCGCGCATGGCGTGGTGGCGATCAAGACGCCGGGGATTTTGGACACAAACTTTTTCGCGGGTCGCGCGATCGAGGTGAGCGGCGTCATTCAGCCGCCCAAGACTGCCGTTGCAGAGGGACTGTTTGACTATCGGTCCTATCTGACCCGGCAGGGAATCTATCACGAGCTAAAGGCGGGCGGGACAAATGACTGGCAGATCATCGCGGGACAAGGAGCAACGGTGCGACAATGGTCCGACCGGTTTCTCAAGTGGGCGCGCGGAGTTCTGGCGCTGGGGCTGCCGGTGGAGGACGAGCCGCTGCGCCTGACATGGGCGATGGCGCTCAACTGGCAAACGGCGCTGACCGGCGAAGTGACCGAGCCGTTCATGCAATCGGGCACGATGCACATCTTCGCCATCAGCGGCCTGCACATCGCTCTGATCGCCGGGATTCTCATCAGCCTCTTTCGTCTCGCGCGAATCTCACGCGCCTGGTGCGGCGCGCTCGTGGTGCCGCTCATCTGGTTCTACACCGGGGCGACTGGCTGGCAGGCCTCGGCGATTCGCTCGACGATCATGATGACCGTCATCATCGGCGGCTGGGCGCTGCGCCGGCCGGGCAACCTGCTCAACTCGCTCGGCGCGGCGGCGTTCCTGATTTTGGTGTGGGATCCGCAACAGCTTTTCCAAGCCGGCTTTCAGCTCTCTTTTCTCGTGGTGTTCTTCATGGCGCTGCTGGCGCCGCCCATCGACGCGGTGCGCGAACGCTGGTTGCGACCCGATCCACTGTTGCCGGACGAGTTGCGACCGGAGTGGCAGAAGCGCCTCGACAAACCAGTGCATTTTCTCGCGACCAATTTTGGCGCCTCGCTGGCGGCGTGGCTCGGTTCGCTGCCGGTGATCGCCTGGTATTTCCACCTTTTCACACCCGTCAGTTTGGTCGCAAACCTTGTCGTCGTGCCGCTGAGCAGCCTCGCGCTGGCAGGCAACCTCGGCAGCCTGGTATGCGGTCACTGGCTGGCCCCGGTAACCGTGTTATTCAACCACAGCGGTTGGTTCCTCATGGCCTGCATGGTGAAGCTCTGCGACTGGTTCGTAAAATGGCCGGGGGCATACTGGTATGTGCCCGCGCCGCAGTGGATCGATTTCGCGATCTACTATGCCGCGCTGGCATTGTTGTTCAGCGGCTGGCTCTGGCGACCGGGACGACGGTTGATCGCGGGTATTTCAATGGGCGGGTTGTTGCTCGCAAGTTTCGGGCGATGGGAATGGGAGCACAGCGCCACGCGCATTACCGTGCTTTCGGTCGGCAGCGGGGACGCGATCCTCACCGATCAACCGGGGGTAGCGAACGACCTGTTGATTGATTGCGCGGATCGTAACACGGCCAAGCTTGTGGTACGCCCGTTCCTGCATGGGCAGGGTGTCAACCGTTTGCCCACGCTGGCACTGACGCACGGCGACATCCGCCACATTGGCGGCGCGACGGAGTTGGAGGGAGAATTCCGTTTGCAACACATTGTGACGAGTGACATCTCGTTTCGCTCGCCGCCCTATCGCGAGTTGATGACCGAGTTGGAACGAAAGCCGTGGCTGCGACGGCATGTGATTCTTGGCGATACCATCGGCCCGTGGCGAGTAATGCATCCCGGTCCGTCGGACCATTTCAGTCTCGCCGATGACAGCGCCCTGGTGCTGCAGGGCAAGTTCAATGGCGTGACCGTGCTGCTCTGCTCCGACCTCGGCAAATTGGGGCAGCGGGCTCTCTTCGACCGGGGGGAGGATTTGCGCGCGGATATTGTGGTGACGGGCATTCCCGCGCGAGCCGAGCCATTGAACGACGCATTGCTGGATCGCATCCAGCCGCGCGTCATCATCGTGAGTTGTGGGGAATATCCAGCGACGGAACGAGTCACGCCCGCACTGCGCGAACGCCTTGCCAAGCGCGGTGTGCCGGTGTTTTACACGGACAGATCAGGAAGTGGGGCGATGACGTTTAAAGGAGCCGGTTGTCGAGTCCAAACAACGCAGGGCGAGGCGTTCGAATTGACAAGGACGCAGTGAATTCGATCCCACGCTGGAACTACGTCAAGGGGCTTGCAGCCCCTGCTTACGTGGGTTCATGGAGAAGTCGACCCGGAGGGCAATTCGCCAACACAAGGATGTCTGAAGTGTTGATTGGTTTTGGGGAAAAATTCAGACCGCCTGACTGCGGAATTAACGTGCCACGCAAAAACTTGGAAATGATTTGAAGGACAAGCGGTGGGGAAAGGGCTTGCCCGCCGCGTGACAATTGAATGAGGAATGGCTACCTCCTGACACCGTTTGAACACTCTGCGAAGCAACGGTATTCGGTAAGGCTTGTCGGGGAGGAGGGAAAGCCGCTGTTGAGCATTACTGTTGGTATTGAGAATTGCCTGCCGCCCCGGAGTGCTTGCTGGGCCAAAAAAATCGGCGGTCTGAAATAGCTTTTCGAGATCGGACTTTTGCCCTGCGATAAGGAAAATGCACTCGGCATGGTAGCGATTGGCTACCAGCTCAAGACGGATCAGATCCCAAACAATGCTTTCTGCGCTGGTATATTTTGATCCAGCCCATTTTGTCTCTATTGCAATCTTGATTTCAGGATAGGGGTCGCAACAGACGAAGTCCAAAGCTGGCCGTTTGCCAGATCCCGCCATGATCGGCGCCAAAACCGGATGATCGAACTCTCCGTGGACACGACTCCCGAAGGTTGAACTTAAGATCTGGCCCACCGCAGCCGACAAGTAGCGTTCGTTGAACAAGCCACTCCTGTTACACATAAGCTCGAAATGCATCCAAGCGCCCACCCCCTCAGTTAGTCGACGAGTCAAATTCATCATTCAAAATTACGACGCGAGAACCGGGCGATCGTTCGGTTTAGTCGCGGAGGAGCGAATCAATTTGGCGACTTTTCCAATTCCATGACTCTCCTTTTAGGAAGGCGGCTCATAAGATCCCGAGACATCTCTTCCTTTGTTCTATCGCTTCAAAAATCCCGGCAACGGACCGCCACCGCCACCACCCGCGCCGCCGCCCATCTTGGCCATCATCTTCTGGAACTTGCCCATCTTGCGCATCATCTGCTGCATTTGATTGAAGCGGTTGAGCAGGTTGTTCAGCTCGGCGACTTTCACACCGCTGCCGGTCGCAATGCGCAGGCGGCGCTTCGCGTTGAGGATTTGCGGGTTGCGCCGCTCTTGCACGGTCATCGCGCAAATCAAGGCCTCCATCCGGCGGAACTCCTTCTCGCTCTTGGAGAGATCGGCGCCCTTGGCCATTTCCGCGCCGCCGGGCAGCATTTTGACGATGCTTTCGAGCGAGCCGAGCTTCTTCATCTGGCGCAATTGCTCGAGGAAATCCTCCAGCGAAAACTGTCCCTTGCGCATCTTTTCCTCGAGACGCATCGCCTCGTCGGCGTCCACCGCCTCCGCCGCGCGTTCCACCAGGCTCACCACGTCGCCCATGCCGAGGATGCGCGAGGCCATGCGCTCGGGATGGAACGGCTCGAAGTCGTCCAGCTTCTCACCCACGCCGATGAACTTGATCGGCTTGCCGGTGACTGATTTGAAGCTAAGGGCCGCGCCGCCACGGGCGTCGCCGTCCAGCTTGGTGAGGATCGCTCCGGTAATGTTCAGCGCCTTGTCAAAATGCGTGGCGACGTTGACAGCTTCCTGGCCGGTCGCGGCGTCCAGCACGAGCAGGATTTCCTTGGGCTGGACGAGGTCGCGCAACCGGACCAGCTCTTGCACCAGCGGCTCGTCGATTTGGAGGCGGCCGGCGGTGTCGAAGATCAGCGTGTCGCAATTGTTGGCGGCCGCGAACTCGCGGGCCTCGCGGGCGATTTTAAGAACGTCCTGCTCGCCCTTGCGGACGAAAACGGGAATCTCGAGCGATTTGCCGAGCGTCTCCAGCTGGTCCATGGCCGCCGGGCGATAGACGTCCGCCGCGACGAGCAGCGGGGCGCGGCCCTGCTTGCGAAGCAGGCGGGCGAGCTTGCCGCTGGAGGTGGTTTTGCCTGAACCGTGCAAACCGACCATCATGAGGCACATGGGGCTGCCCGTGAGATCGAGTCCCGCGCCCGAGGCCCCGAGGAGGTTCACCAGCTCGTCGTTGATGAGCTTGATGACCTGCTGGCCGGGCTGGATGCTCTGGATGACCTGCTGGCCGAGCGCCTTGGCCTTCACCTGCTCGATGAAGTCGCGCGCGACCTTGAAATTCACGTCCGCGTCCAACAGCGCCATGCGGACATCCCGCAACGCGTCGCTGATGTTGGACTCCGAAATCTTGCCCATCCCCCGCAGGTTGCGGAAGACGTTCTGTAACTTGCTCGTCAGGGAATCAAACATTCGGGGCGAGCCTAGGGGATGCGGGACGGGTTGACAAGCGCCGGGGCGTTTGCCTTAATCGCGCTCCCCGAAACGGGGCGATGGTGGCTGGTAGGATGCCGGAGTGGCCAATCGGAACAGACTGTAAATCTGTCGGGCTAACGCCCTTCGCTGGTTCGAATCCAGCTCCTACCACCATTTTTGACCCCCGGTTTACTGAAGATTCTTGCCGCCGGTCGCGCGGCGGCGATACAACTCCGGTCGCGTCACGCACGCGGCGTTTTCATTGCTTATGGCGAAACCATTGATTGGCATCATCGGAGGCAGCGGTCTCTATCATATTGAGGGGTTCACCAAACAAAAATGGGTGAAGGTGAAGACCCCCTTTGGCGATCCGTCGGACGCTTTCTTGACCGGCAAGCTCGCCGGGCGCGACGTGGTGTTCCTGCCCCGGCACGGACGGGGACATCGCCTCCTGCCCGCCGAGTTGAACCATCGCGCGAACATCTGGGCGATGCGCAAGCTGGGCGTGCGGTGGATCATCAGCGTAAGCGCCGTCGGCTCGCTCCAGGACAAATACCAGCCGTGCGACGTGGTGGTGATCGACCAGTTCGTGGACCGCACCAAAAGCTCCCTCGAGCACACCTTTTTCGGGCGAGGCATCGTGGCGCACATAGCTTTCGCGGACCCCATCTGCCTGGAACTAAAGCAAATTTTATGGGAGGCGGCCGGCGCCGAGAGCGAGTCAGTCCATTCGGGCGGCACTTATGTGAACATGGAGGGGCCGGCCTTCAGCACGCGGGCGGAATCGATTGCGAATCACGAGGCGGGGTTTGACGTGATCGGCATGACCAACCTCGGCGAGGCGAAATGCGCGCGCGAGGCGGAGATTGCCTACGCCACGCTGGCGATGGTGACGGACTATGATTGCTGGAAGAGGGACCAGGCCCATGTGACCGTAGAGATGGTGGTCGAGTTTCTCCAGCGCAACTCCACGCTCGCCAAGCAGATTGTCACGCGCGCCATTAAGAGCATTCCCGCCGAGCCGGGCTGGCCATGCCATGACGCGTTGAAGTTCGCCATTCTGACCGACAAGAAGCTCTGGCCGGCCGCCACGAAGAAGGCGTTGAAGCCGATTTTACAGAAGTATTTGTAGTCGCCGGTTACACTCCGTTCGGTAGCCTACCGTCCCAAAGCGGTGGAGACGAGGTGGTAGAAAAAGAACCCAAGGTTCGCCGTCCATAGCGCCAGGAGGCAGATCATTTTTGTTTCCTGACTGGCAAGCTCGTTGCTCGCGGCGGCGATAGTGCTCTGGTCTTTCATCACAGTTGGCCTGGTTCCGGGGTTGGCGGAACCTTTGTTGTGATACGTATCGGCGGCCGGGGCTGAAACGCCTCGCCTGTGATTGTCAAAGAGCGACCCTATTTTGCGCGGCCAGGCGGATTCTCGCCCAAATCCCTCAAAATCATCATCGCCGCGTTGTGGCCGGGCGCGCCGGTCACTTCGCCGCCTGGATGCGTGCCGGCGCCGCAGAGATAAAGATTCCGGATCGGCGTGCGATAATTCGCAAATCCGCCAAGCGGGCGTTCCGTCAACATCTGCGTGGGGACCATGTCCAAATGGCGGATATTGCCGTTCGTGAGGCCGACCCGATTTTCCATGTCCAGCGGCGTCAGCAGCGACCAGTCGCGGATGATGCCGCGCAGATTCGGCGCATAGGCCGCCAGCGTGTCGATGATGATCTCGCCCGCCTCGTCCCGACGCGCGTCCCAGGTGCCCTCGCGCGGTTTGACGGGCGCGTACAAGGCCCAGATCGAGAGCAGGTGCTTGCCAGCGGGGGCGACGGAATTGTCATATGCCGAGGGCATTTGGACTTCCATAACGGGCTGGCGCGCAAGGTCGCCGCGCCGGGCATCCTGCCAGGCTTGGGTGAAGTATTCCACGGAGGGGCAGATTTTCACCTCGGCCATGAACTTCGGATCGAATGCGGGCTTGCCATCGCGAAAGAAAGCCGAGAAATCCGGGACGCCATCGAGAGAGGCATGGAATTTCAAGTAGGCCGCGCGCGTGCTTAAACCTTGGATTCGTGTGAAAAATCCGGGGGGCAAATCCTCCGGCGCGACCAGTTGCGTAAAGGTGCGTTTCGGGTCGGCATTGGAAACGACCACCCCGCCGCGAATCTCCGTGCCATCGGCCAACCGCACGCCGATGGCGCGACCTTGCTCGACCAGCACGCGCTCCACTGCCGCGCCGAGACGGATCGTCGCGCCATGCTCGCGCGCGGAGGCGGCCAGCGCCCTGGCGATTCCGCCCATCCCGCCACGCACGAGGCCGACGTTCCCGGGCGGGCTGAAGTTCGAGCATTTGATATAGGCGTAACTCCAGGCGCTGCCGGGCAGGGCGGGATCGCCCGCGTCATGCGCGTGGATAAACGCCGCGCGGATCACCGGCGACTCGAAGAATTCCTCCACCACGGCGCGCATGCTCAGGCCGAGGAGCCGTTGAAAGAAGGCGGCGTCATCAGCGGACAGGCGCGCGGCCAGTTCCGCCACAGTTGGCGGTGGCGCCAGGAAAGTCGAATGGAGGATTCCCGCCGCGCGGTTCCAAAAGGCGTTCCAGCGCGGGTAGGCTTCGGCGTCATGACGTGAAAAGCGCGCGATCTCCTCGCGGGTCTGGTCCTCGTCGTTCCACACCAGCAAACGCCGTCCGTCCGGCAGCGGCAGGAAACGCCAGGGATCGATCGGAAAGATGTGGAAACCGTGCCGCCGTAAGTCCAAGTCATCGATGACCTTGGTTTGGAGCAGGTAGCAAATGTAGGAGCAGGTGGAAAAATGGTACCCGGGAAAAAGCTCCTCCGTGGAACACGCGCCGCCTGGAATTTGCCGCCGCTCCAGCAACAGCACCTTTTGCCCGGCTCGAGCCAGATAGGCGGCCGCGACCAAACCGTTGTGACCGCCCCCGGCGACAA
>CAZMLP010000880.1:0-4439 GCA_964566745.1 uncultured Verrucomicrobiota bacterium
ACTGGCATGACAAGGTGAAGGATGGCCAGCCGCTCTTCACGGAGGCGAATGCCGCGACCTACGGCGAATGGCTCGGCAAACGGTATCGCGACGCGGGAATCATCTGGATTCTCGGCGGTGACCGCGCGGTGGAGAATGCCGCGCAGCGCGCCGTGTTGCGCGCAATGGCACGCGGCCTGCGAGCCGGTGACGGCGGCAACCACTTGATCACGTTCCATCCTCCGGGCGGCGGCGGTTCCGCCAAGTGGTTCCATGAGGAGGAGTGGCTCGATTTCAACATGCGCCAGAACGGTCATCAGGCCGAGTTCACCGGCCGCTATGACCAGACTCGCGTTGACTACGACCAAGTGCCCCCGAAACCAATCATCGATGGCGAGCCGATTTACGAGGATCACCCTGTTTCCTTCAACGCGAAAAACTTTGGCCACTCCGTCGCGGCGGACACACGCCGGGCGTTGTATTGGGACCTCTTCGGCGGCGCGTGCGGCCACACCTATGGCAACCACGCTGTCTGGCAAATGTGGGCCCCGGGCCGCAATCCAATCAACAACCCGCTCCTGCCCTGGTCCGAGGCCATCAACCAGCCGGGCGCGGCGCAAATGCAACACGCTCGCCGGCTGCTGGAATCCCGCCCGTTTCTGACGCGTGTGCCGGATGACTCGATTGTTGTACCTGACCGGGTCACGACCTCCATTCCAGGCGCGGGCACGCGCCATTTCGCGGCGACGCGGGATGGGTCCGGAAGTTATGCGATGGTTTACGCGCCGGTCGGCCGGAGGTTCAAGGCGCGGCTGGACAGAATCAGCGGAGCGCGAGTGACGGCGTGGTGGTTCAACCCGCGTGATGGCTCGGCCAAGGTCATCGGCACGTTTCCCAACACCGGCGAGCGCGAATTTATCCCGCCCGATCCTGGCGAATTGCTGGATTGGGTCCTCGTCCTCGACGACGCGGGCAAGCATTTCCCCGGTCCCGGCCGAGGCAAGTGATTCCTGCTGGTGGGCAGGAAACAGGAACGCGGGCGAAATTGTCCTGGGGCCGTCATGCCGGAAGCCTCGGGTCACGCTGCCTCTTAGTCCTCTGTTGGGTCCGTTTGATGGCATTTGCTTGCATCCGGCCTCCGCTCTGCTAATGCCTGAATTATGCCAACGTTGATCACGAACCCCACCGTCATCAAGGCCGCTGGAAACAAGCCCAAGCTCATTGAGGAATTCTTTGGCCGGGTGAACACCGCCTCGCCGGATGTCAGCATTGCCCGCATGAAAAGCCCCGGTGGCTGGGTCGAGCCGGGCCAGACACCGGACTTCGACGAATATACCGTTGTCCTCGCCGGCTCGCTGCGGGTGGCCACCCGCCACGGCGCGGTGGATGTCCGCGCCGGCCAGGGAATTCTCGTCACGCGCGGCGAGTGGGTTCAATACAGCACGCCGGGTCACGATGGCGCGGAATACATCGCCGTTTGCCTGCCCGCCTTTTCGCCGGACACCGTGCACCGCGATCGCGGCTGACCCGCGCCGCCGCGCCATGTTTGATCTTGCCGAACTTGAGGCCGCGAGCCGTGTCGTTTACGCGGTCATGCCTCCCACGCCGCAATCCTGTTGGCCCCTTCTCAGCCAGCGGGCCGATTGCGAGGTGTGGGTGAAACATGAGAACCACACCCCGGTGGGCGCCTTCAAGGTTCGCGGCGGGCTGGTTTATTTCGATTGCTTGCGCCGCCAGCGCTCGCATGTGCGACAGGTGGTCTCCGCCACGCGCGGAAATCATGGCCAGAGCCTCGCCTTCGCGGCGCGGCGCACCGGCATCGAGGTGAACATCGTCGTGCCGCTCGGCAACAACCCGGAGAAGAACAACGCCATGCGCGCGTTGGGCGCGAACTTGATCGAGCGCGGGAAGGATTTTGACGAGGCGCGCGAGTTCGCAAAAGGCTTCGCCCGGGAGCACGGCGCGGAAATGATTCCGTCCTACGATCCGCTGCTGGTGCTCGGCGTGGCAACATACGCCCTGGAGCTATTTACCGCCGTGAGCGGGATCGACACCGTTTACGTCCCCATCGGCCTCGGGTCCGGCATCTGCGGGGTGATTCGCGTCCGGGATCTCTTGGGCCTGCCGACGCGGGTGGTGGGTGTCGTGGCCGCGAACGCCCCGGCTTACGCCCGCTCCTTCGCCGCCGGGCAGGTCATCACCACGCCCAGCCCGGTGACCATCGCCGATGGCGTGGCCACGCGCGTTCCTGTCCCCGAGGCCCTGGACATCATTCGCGCCGGGGCGGATCGTATTTTGGAAGTCACCGAGCCGGAAATCGCCGCGGCCGCCCGCGCTTACTTTACGGACACCCACAATCTCGCCGAGGGCGCCGGGGCGTTGGGTCTCGCCGCCCTGCTGCAAGAACGCGAGCGCATGCGCGGCAAACGCGCGGGGCTTGTGCTGACCGGCGGCAACATCGACCGCCAGTTGTTCGCGCGAATTTTGGCGGAAGGTTGACTGTGGTTATCGCTTGGCGGTGGAGCGTTCGATGATCCAGGCGATATCGCGACTCTTCGGCGCGCTAAAGCCGTTATACTGCGAGTATTTCACCTTCACCTTGGTGCTGGCTTCGAGCCATTTTTTGATCTCGCTGTGACCATCCACAAAGTTAAATCCGCCGGCGCCGTTATGGTAACTGGCGGGAAGGTCGGTCCAAGTGTTCAGGTCGGTCGGGTTCATAATCTCCCAGCCGTCATTGATGCTGTCGGGATGCTCGTCATTCATCATCCAAAGCTTGCTGGGGGAGATCGACGTCACGTCGGTCATCTTGTTGAAACCATAGTAGCCGGAGTACCAGGTGGAGCCGATTCCTCCTCCAACCTTGCTGTAGGCTCCACCTTCCAGAAAACCGTTCATGGAAATACTGCGCACACGTTGCACGGCACCTTTGGATTTCGGCACCGGGTGATTATCCGCCGGGCATTTGTAAACGCCAGGGTCTTGGCTGTGTTTGCCCAGCATAGTCTGGGTCAGGAAAAGGATGTTCGTGTTGTCGGTGTTGTTCGGCGTCCAATCCAGCCAGCCGGCGACCCAACTGGCTTTAATGTCCTTCGTGCCGCCATTCAAATTGGGGGGAAACCAATCGCCACTATCCGCGGTGTACATGTATACCGCCAATCCCAACTGTTTGGAGTTGCTCAGGCACCGAATTCCCTGGGCCTTGGTTTTTGCCTTGGCCAAGGCCGGGAGCAACATGCCCGCCAGAATGGCGATAATGGCAATGACGACCAGGAGTTCGATCAAGGTGAAACCGCGCTTGCGTGCGCTGAAAATAGAGAGACAAGAGTTTTTCATGAGCGTTTGGGATGCTGGGGATAAGGCTGAACAATATAACGAAAACAGCAAGATTATTATTTTCAAAAAGGCGACGACTCATCCAAAAAAAGTACGTTCGTCTTCCGCGCCCTAGTCTTTGGTTCGCGTCATTTGACTCCCCGCCAATCCAAGCCAAACCGCGCCAGATATTTCGGCAGCCGGTCCGCGTCGTGCTGAACGCCGCGTTTCTCGCGAATGACGCCAAAAGATTGATCTCCCAAATCTTCTGCCTTCATCGCAACGACCGGATGGGTAGGGCCGATTTTTAAGGCGGAGCTTTTGTCCGCCCGTGCTTTGCGGTGGTCATCCATGACCCGGAGGCGGGGAAATGGAGCATTTTTCGAAATTCGCCGTCGAACAGGCATGAAGCAAAGTGTCCTTCGCCAGTTGATCGTGTTGTTTCGTGTGGCTTTCCTGGTGGCAATGGGAGCGGGGACGGTGCTCTCGGCGCTGGCGGCCTATTCCGTGGCGGACCGGGGATTGTGGCCCAAAAGCTGGCCCCGCGAACTCGAGCCGCTGCGCGAACAGGCGCGCTCGATGGAGGGCCCGACGGCGATCCAGTGGCATTATCTGATTCCATTCACCAAACGGGAGGACTTCGAGGCGGCATGGCCGCATCTGCTCAAGGTCAAAAGCAAGGGCGCGCCCGTGATTTTGGTGCGCGGTCCGAAGACCGATTTTTTTGAAATCAAACCGGCGGGAGTAATCATCCGGTCGCCTCCCGCCGCGAACACCCAACCAGAACTTCCGATACCGGGCGTGACGGACGCGCGAGGAAGATGGATGAACACCACCTTTATCGAACTGGTGGTGGACGGAAACATAGTGGATTTGAACCGCCTTCCCCTGCCGGACGACACGCCGATCATTGACGAGCGGTTCACGGGCGCCGCACCAAGATGAGCCTTTTCAGTCCAGTTCCGTTTGCCGGCCCGGTTTGACAAGGACCCGTGTGGTCCCGCCGGAATTTGCAATCAAGAAGATGCAACCGGGGCCGGTGCGGCGCGGGCCGAAGATTCTCCAGCAGGCAATTGGGGGAGCATTAGTCCAGCCTTTCCAACCATCCTTTGGCTTAAGCTAGCCGCATAGTTTCTCTGGATTTT
>CAZMLP010000881.1:0-9942 GCA_964566745.1 uncultured Verrucomicrobiota bacterium
TAACGGAATCTATGTCCTCGAGGAAAAGATTAAGATCGGCAAGGACCGCGTCAATATTGACCGCCTGGAGCCGGAGAACGCCACCGTGCCGTCAGTTACCGGCGGCTATCTGATGAAGGTGGATCGTCTCGACCCGGGTGATTCGGGGTTTTCTGGTGGCGGCCAAATCATTGCCTATGTGGATCCCAAGGAGCGTGATCTCAAGACCACGCAGCGGCTTCCGCAAAGAAACTACCTTACTCAATATTTCAACTCCATGTCCAAGGCGTTGAGCGCGGCCAACTGGCGTGATCCGGTGCTTGGCTACGCTGCTTACCTCGATGCGCAAAATTGGGTGGATTTCAACATCCTCGAGGTGCTGAGCCTGAATGTGGACGCGATGCGGCTGAGCACTTACTTCTACAAGCCGCGCAACGGCAAGATCACCTATGGTCCGCACTGGGATTTTGACCGGGCCCTCGGCTCGACGGACGGGCGCGACAATAATCCCCGGCAATGGGCGACCAGTTCGCAGTTCACAGAGGTGTGGTGGTCCCGGTTGTTTGGAGATCTGGACTTCTGGCAGCGCTGGGTGGACCGCTACCAAACTTGGCGCCAGCGGGAATTAAGCACGGCGACCTTGTATGGGATGATTGATGACCTGACGGGGCAACTTCGCAACGCGCAACCGCGCGAGCAGGCCAAATGGCATCATCCGTTGCGCGGCGGCTCTTACCAAAGCGAGATCAATTACTCGAAGGCGTGGCTGTCCAACCACTGCGCGTTTCTTGACCAGCAATTTGTCCAGATGCCCAAGCCCAACTCGGCAGGCGGACAGGTGGCCAATCGCTTCAATTTCACACTTACGGGACCGGCTGCTCCCGCTGTCGTCCTCTACACACTGGATGGCAGGGACCCGCGTCTCGCCGGGGGAACCATCTCCAAATTGGCGGTGACGAACCGCAACGCGATCGTGATTAGCTCGAACATGATTGTCACCGCCCGCGCATACAACCCGGCCAACCGGCAAACGGCGGGCGGTCCTGCCGTCAACAGCATTTGGTCGGCTCCGGTAACGACAGTTTTCACTGTCGAGCCGCCGCCGCTTGCGCTGACGGAGATCATGTTTCATCCGGCGGACCCGCCCGTCGGCAGCCCGTTCGGAAAGGAGGATTTCGAGTTTCTGGAGCTGAAGAATATCAGCGGCCACGCGCTGGATTTGCCCGGCTATCATTTCACAAATGGCATTCAATTCCGGTTTGCCGCCACAAATAGCGTCACGCGCCTTGCCCCCGGCGAGCGCCTCTTGCTGGTTCATAACCGGCTGGCCTTCGCGACTCGTTATGCCGGCGTGGCAAACATTGCGGGCGAGTATGCCGGGGCTCTTTCCAACGGCGGCAACCGACTCACGCTGGCCGGGCCTTTGGGCGAGCCGGTGTTTGATGTGGAATACGGCGACCAATGGGAACCGCTCGCGGATGGTTTCGGCTTCTCGTTGGTGCTGGCCGACGAGGCTGTTCCGCCCAATCAATGGAACCAAGCCGCAAGTTGGCGGTTGAGCGGGGCGGTGGGCGGCTCCCCTGGCGGCGTTGATCGGCAAGCATCGCCCGTGCCGCGCGTTCTCGTCAACGAGGCGCTGGCTCACCCATCTCCCACCGCCGGGCGGGCGGATGCCATCGAGCTTTACAATGACTCGCCGGACACGGCGGACATCTCAGGCTGGTTCTTGACCGATGACTTTCGCGCGCCGCGCAAATTTCGCATCCCGGACGGCACGACGATCCCCGCCCGGGGGTATCAAGTTTTCACCGAGTTGCAATTTGCCACAGGGGGCGTAACCGGCTTTGCGCTTGACGCGCAGGGGGACCAAGCCTGGCTGTTCGCGGCGGAGCCGGGCGGGAATTTGCGACCGTGGGTTCACGGCTTCGAATTTGGCGCGAGTCCCGCGGGCGAGAGTTTTGGCCGCTGGGTGACCACCACCGGCGAGGAGCATTTTGTCGCGCAGAGCCAATTGACCCTCGGACTTTCTAATGCTGGTCCCCGCCTTGGCCCTGTGATCTTGAGCGAGGTCATGTACAATCCGCCTTTGGATGGCGTGGCCAACAACACGCTGGACGAGTATGTCGAGTTGCGCAACGTCAGCACCAATAACGTCAGCTTGTTCGACCCGGATCACGCGACCAACACCTGGCGGCTGCGCGGAGGCATTGATTTTGATTTTCCGTCAGGAACAGTTTTGGCGCCCGGCAGCACGCTGGCGGTGGTGAGCTTCGATCCCGCCGTGAATCTTGGCGCGCTGGCCAACTTCCGCGCGCATTATCATCTGACACCCGGCGGAACGATATTGGGGCCTTGGTCGGGGCATCTCGACAACCAGTCGGACGGGATTCAATTGTTGCGGCCGGATGTGCCGGTGATTTCGTCTGGCAGCGGCGCCGTGAAGGTGCCGTACGTCCTGGTGGAGGAAGTGAATTACACCAACGAGGAGCCTTGGCCGGTGACGGTTTCGGGCACCGGCTTGTCGCTCCACCGGCGTGACCCGTTGCAGTATGCGAACGACCCGGCAAGCTGGAGCGAGGGCACTCCAGACCCTGCCGCCGCGGACTCGGACAACGACGGACTGCCGGACGCCTGGGAGATTGCCAACGGTCTCGATCCCTTTTCCGCGACTGGCGCTGATGGGGCGGACGGTGACCCGGATCATGATGGGGCCACCAATTGGGAGGAGTTTCGCGCTGGCACTTTGCCTCGGGATGCGGGCAGCTATTACGGTTTGCGGATCGGGTGGAATCCTCAAGGAGGAACAATCATCACGGCGAATGGCCTGCCCAATACCACTTACACCCTCCAATATTGCGACCAGCTTGGGCAACCGTGGAAATTCCTCACCCCCATGGCCACCGACAACGCCGGTCATGCGGTGTTCTATGTGTTCCTGTTGGCCAGTGACCAGCGATACTTCCGTCTTTCGTCGCCCTGAGAATTTTGTGAGGCGTGGAAATGGTGGGCGATGAGGGATTCGAACCCCCGACCTACTCGGTGTAAACGAGACGCGCTAGCCGCTGCGCCAATCGCCCAGTCCGCGCGGAAGGTAGTCGATGCGCGCGCGCCTTGGCAACGGTGAACATGGCGGCTATTCTGGGACCCAGCACCCAAGCGGGTTCCGACATGCGTCACGAGCAAGCAATCCAGCGGCTGGCAAAAATAAATGTCACGCGCCCGGTGCGCTTTGTTTTTGGCGCAATGTTGTACCACATTCTGCGGTTAGCCCGCCGGCCGTTGGGAGATAAAGAATTCTCCGAGGGCGGCGTTAAATTTTGGGGAAGCGCTAAATTTTGTGAGGATTGCGCCCTGGCCGTTGAATTCATTAAGGAAAATGAATGTCCGTTGGCGACGCCATTCTTTCAATTGAGATTGGCCATTTGGGAAAATCCGAGGGCTTATTTCCATGTTGGGAGGCTTTTCAGCACCGGAACGTACTCCTCTTGGGGAACGGATGGAATGATCGCTTACCTCTTTTTCCTTATGACCCTGCGTCGATATCTGCCGAACGACATTCTCAAGGTGTGCCCCAAAACAAAAGGTTACCAAGAATTGACGCGACTCGCCTGTCAAGAAGCAGCCTGTCTGGCCGAGCAATGGTCGTTGCCGGCGGAACTGATCGAAGCTTTCAGAGCCGAGGAGAAAAAGCCCCTGTAGTCAACGGCGCTCAGGGCAGCTCTTTCAAGCGGATGCGACGGTATTCCATTTGGCCGCGATCCCCTTCGAGGCCGATCGGGCCGGTCGCCGGAAGCTTCATCGCCGTTTCCAGCACTTCGCCGTTGCAGAGGCAGAAAGCAGAGCCGTTTTATACCGTCACCTCGATCTCGTTCCACTCACCCGCGCGGTAGTACTTCAATTGCTTGTAGGGGCCGGCGAGCAGGTAGTCGCGACATTGCAATTGCGGGCCGCGCACAAAAATGCCGCTGTCCGCGTTGGGGGTGGCGCGAAATTCCAGGCGCAGCACGAAATTCTTGGGAAACTCGCGTGTGGTGGAGATTTGCTGAATCCGGCGCCCCTCGGTGGGTGTCGTGACGACCAATCGACCGTTCTTGGCCACATAGCGCCCGTCCGGGCTGGTTGTCTGTCCGTCGAATTGCACGGCCTCTTTCACAATTGGCCATGCGGGCGCGTTCGGTTTTTGGGCAGACTGGACGTCGCCTTGCGAGGTGGGACGGAATCCCCAGCCGGTTAGATCGTGTCCATTGAACAAACTGACAAAACCAGGCTCAGTCGTGAACTCGTACGGCTCGGTCTCCATGAGGTCGAGGGTCGCGAAGATCGGTCGCAGCCCGCCCGCCCATTTTGCATAGCCGATGCGATTCGGGTGCAGCAAATCCGGGAACTCCTGCGGCTTCGCGTCGCCCTGGGCGTTGGCAAAAAGCGTCCACGTTTCGACGAGAGTGACGCGCTTGTCGCCCTTTACCGCCGCCGCGTAAAGCTGGTTGACCTTTTTGATGCTGGTGGCCGGACGCTTTTTTGATTCCGAGCTGGGGAACACTTGGCAGAGCACGATCGGCAACTTCGGATCGCTCTCCTCCAGCGCGGCCACGATGAGTTTCAGGTTCGCGGCGATGGTTTCCGGCTCGGCATTCTCCTCCAAGTCATTAGTGCCGATGAGCAACACCACCGCGCGAGGATGAAGCGCGAGCACATCCTCCTTGAGGCGGATCAGCACGCCGCGAGAGGTGTCGCCACTGATGCCGCGGTTCGCAACCTTGACCCCGGGAAAATTGGCGCTGAAATCGTCGCCCCAGCCTTGGGTGATCGAGTCGCCCAGCAGCACCACCGCGTTCTGATCCTGCGCCACCCGCGCGCTCCACGCGGTGCGCCGGTCCGACCACAATTTGCGGAACCAGTCGTAGCGCCGGATTGGACCCGCGCCAGGCAGTCCGTCGTCATTGGCGGGAATTTGGAGGCTCGCGCTGGCAGATTTTTCCTGCGCGCGCGAACCGATGGAACCGAGCGCGAGCGCGGCGGCAAGCGATGCCAGTTGCAGAAAGCGATGGGATTTCATGCGCGAAGTGTTTGCAGACTCCGCACGGGACGCAAGCAGGAAGGAAACGTGGCCCGAGCTGGATTTCTCATAATCTTAACGCGTTCACGCGGGTTAATGCCTTTACCTCCCATGCCTCAACTGGCATAACCAATTAGTATTATCCGTATCCGCATGAATCGCTTGCCCATTACCATCGGCCTCGCCGTCGTGCTGGCGGGGTGCGCCTCGCCCTCCACGCCAGCCCCACGCGCTGAGATCCGGGATCTGCCGGGGCACCGGCCGGATGGCTCGATCCTTTTGCCAAATCAATGGTCGCTTCGGCCTGCGGGCAAACAGACAGTGGTGGGTGATTTTCCGATCAATATTGCGATTCATCCCTCCGGCCGTTACGCCGCCGTGCTGCACAGCGGTTACAGCCAGCACGAGGTGGTGATCCTCGCGTTGCCCGGCGGGCAAGTGGTATCGCGGGCGAGCCTGAAAGAGTGCTTCTATGGCATTCAATTTTCGCCCGACGGGAAAACCCTTTATTGCAGCGGCGCGGGCACCGAGGTTGTGCATCTGTTTGAATTTGAGGATGGCTATTTATCCCGCGCGGAAAAGATCGCCGTGCAGGAGGTTGCCAAAACCGGCATTACTGGCGGCCTCGCGGTCAGCGCAGATAACCGCCGCCTTTATGTGGCGAATGTTTGGGGCCATTCCGTGAGCGAGCTGGATTTGCCGGGACGCCGGCAAGTGGCCGAGGTCCGGCTCGGCACGAACGCCCCGGTGGCCGCGCCCTCGTTACCTGCCCCAACCAGCTTTGACGAGGCGTCCATCACGAAGCGCGCCGAGGCGATTCTTTATCACACCGATTCGAGCGATCCCTTTCCTTATACGTGCGTTCTGGACGAGAAGCGCAATTACTTGCTGGTGAGCCTTTGGGCGCAATCGGCGGTGGCAGTGGTCGATTTGGAAACCCGCGCCGTGGTCGCGAAGTGGCCGACCCAAGACCATCCCAACGAGATGTTGCTCACGAAATCCGGCGACCGGCTTTATGTTGCGAACGCCAATAGAAACACAGTCACGATCATCGACCCGGCGACGGGCAGAACCATCGAGACGCTCGTGGCTGAGTTGCGACCCGGCTCGCCGCCCGGTTCCACGCCCAACAGTCTTGCCCTTACGCCGGACGGCAAGACGCTCTTCGTCGCCAACGCGAACATCAACACGGTCGCGGTTTTTGACGTTTCAGAGCCGGGCAAAAGCCGGTCGCTTGGATTCATTCCGGTGGGCTGGTATCCCACATCGGTGCGAGTCACGCCGGATGGCAAACATCTGCTGGTCGCCAACGGGAAGGGGATCATCTCCAAGGCGAATCCGCATGGTCCGCAACCGGGCAACGATCCGCCAGCGACTATTCGCGAGTATATCGGCAGCTTGTTTCCGGGCACCGTGAGCATCATTAATTTGCCGGATCGCGAGGCCTTTGAGAAGCAACTTGCCGAATACACGCCACGCGCTTACCTCGGCCAGCCGCGCCCGCAGCCCGAGACTCTGCCGGCGGGACACCCAATTCCCCTAAAACCTGGCGATCCCAGTCCGATCAAATACTGCCTCTATGTCATCAAGGAGAACCGCACCTACGACCAGGTATTCGGGGACATGCCGGAGGGAAATGGCGATCCATCGCTGTGCCTTTTTCCAGAGCGAGTGACGCCGAATCACCACAAGCTCGCGCGCGAGTTCACGTTGCTGGACAATTTTTACGTGGAGAGCGAGGTGAGCGCGGATGGCCACGAATGGACCATGGGCGCCTACGCCACCGATTTTACCGAGAAGATGTGGCCGCTCAGTTACGGTCACAATACCCACAAAAAATACCCATACCCCTCCGAGGGAAATTTTCCCATCGCCACACCGGCGGGCGGCTATCTTTGGGACCGGGCGCGGGAGGCGGGGGTGAGTTATCGCAGCTACGGGGAGTTCGTTGCCAACGGCACGACGGCCAACGACCCCGGACGGTCCCGCGTGCCGGCGTTGAAGGATCATTTCGACCCGTGGTTTCGGGGCTTTGACACGGACTACCCGGATGTGAAACGCGCGGAGCGTTTCATTGCGGAACTGCGCCGTTTCGAGCGGCAAGGGGAGATGCCCCGCCTGCAGATCCTCCGGCTGCCGAACGATCACACCGCTGGCTCCACGCCGGGGAAGCTTACTCCCGTCGCGCAGGTCGCTGATAACGATCTCGCGCTGGGACGCTTGGTGGAGGCGGTGAGCCGCTCGAAGTTCTGGCCGCAGACCGCCATTTTTGTCGTGGAGGATGACGCGCAGAATGGCCCGGATCACGTGGACGCCCATCGCACGGTGGCGCTCGCCATCAGCCCGTACACGCGCCGGCGCCATGTGGATTCCACCATGTATTCCACTGCCAGCATGCTGCGGACAATGGAGTTGATTCTGGGTCTGCGGCCGATGTCCGAGTTTGACGCCGCGGCGATGCCGATGTTCAACACCTTCCAGCCCATTGCTGACACAAGCGCGTACACAGCGGCGCCGGCGCGGGTGGCGCTCGACGCGGTGAACTTGAAGACGGCGTGGGGCGCGGAGCGGTCCAAAAAGATGAATTTTGCCAGAGAGGACGCGGCGGATGATCTGCAGTTGAACGAGATCATTTGGCGCAATGTGCGCGGGGCGGAGCGGCCGATGCCCGCGCCGGTTCGCGCCGCGTTCGTCTTTGCGCATCCCAAGGTGGACGACGACGATTGACGCCGTCGGGATACGGGCGAAGCTAGGCGGGTTGTATGCCGAAACTGGAATCGCTCAAACGCCTGCTCGCGGAAGTTCGCGCCTGCACCTTTTGCGCGGAACATTTGCCTTTCCCGCCGCGTCCAACCCTGCGTGCCGCGCGCGGAGCCAAGTTGTTGTTGGTCGGTCAAGCGCCGGGGCGTCGGGTCCAGGAAACAGGGATACCTTGGAACGATCCATCCGGCGACCGGCTGCGCAATTGGCTCGGCGTGACGAGGGAGGAGTTTTACAACGAGAGTAAAATTGCGATCATTCCGGCGGGATTTTGCTATCCGGGGACAGGGAAGGGCGGGGACTTGCCACCGCGTCCGGAATGCGCTCCGAAGTGGCATCCGCGCCTGCGTGCCGCGTTGCCAGACATCCAATTGACTTTGCTGATCGGCAGTTTTGCGCAGGCGTATTATTTGGGGAATCGCGCCAAGGATTCCCTCTCCGAAACGGTCGCGGCTTATCGGGAATACCTGCCGCAATTTATCCCGCTGCCGCATCCCAGCCCGCGCAACCAGCGCTGGTTCAAGCAGCGCCCGTGGTTCGAGGCGGAGGTGATTCCAGCGATGCGCGAATTGGTCAAGCCGTTGATCCACGCCGACTGAGCAAAGCAAGGGCGCCGCCCCTCACCCCTGCTTCACGTCGCAGATTGTCACGCCTTGCTTGAGCGAGGCGAGCTTGTCGGCGCGTTTCGGAATGAACTCCTGCGCGACAAAGCCTTTGAAGCCGGTCTCCAAAATTGCCCTCATAATCGCGGGATAATACAGCTCTTGCGAATCGTCGATCTCCGCGCGACCAGGCACGCCGCCGGTGTGGTAGTGCGCGATATACGGCGCGGCGGACTCGATGCCGCGACCCTTGTCGCCCTTGATGGTGCGGATGACATCCCCCTCCATGATCTGCATGTGATAGATGTCATAGAGCAGCTTGAAGTGCTCTGTGCCCGCCCGTTTGCAGAGATCCACGCCCCACTTCGTGTGATCGCACATGTAATCGTGATGGTCGATCTTGCTGTTCAATAGCTCCATCACGGCCACGAGGTTGTGTTTCTCCAGCACGGGCACGAGCCGCTTGATGCCGATGGCGCAATTCTCCAGGCCCTCATCGTCGGACATCTTGTCGCGGTTGCCGGAGAAACAGATGATGTTCTTCGCGCCGAACGCGGCCACCTTGGGCGCAGCCTCCTCAAACCAAGCCACGATTTTGTCGTGGTTCTCCTTGCGGTTCAGTCCCTGCGTGATGCCTCCGGGCACGCCGCTAACCATGGCGCACGTCAGGTCATATTGCTTGAGCGTCGCGAAATCCTTGACCTCCAGCAGTTCGATGGAACGGAGGCCGATGCCACCCGCCGCCTTGCAAAGGTCTTCCAGCGGGATGTTGCCGTAGCACCATTTGCAGACGGAGTGATTGACGCGGTTCTTGCCGCCCGTCGCCTCGTCCGCGGCGTTCAGCCGGGTGGAGAGGTTCGCGGCCACCGACATGGCGAGGGCCCCGCTGGCCATTGTTCCGATTGCATCGCGGCGGGAAAGCTGTGTTTTCATATTTCGGAAGAGATTACGCCGGCCCAATGGACGCGGCTGGTTTGACCCATGACACTCCAAACGAGCCTGCCCGTCAAACCGGAATCGGCCAGAAGGAATTGCGCGGCGAGAAACGCCCGGCTCATTTCGGCCCCTGGCCGGGCACGCTGACCATCCAAGTTACGCCGAACTTGTCCTCGACCATGCCAAAGCGCGGTGACCAGAATGTTTTCATGAGCGGCATTTCCACTTTCCCTCCCTCGGAGAGCGCGGCGAACGCCTTTTCCGCCTCGGCCTCGGTGGGAACCGAAACGGAGAGATGGAAGCCTTTGAACTCGGGCTTGTCCGCGTGACAACCGTCGGACGCCATCACCGTGGTCTCGCCCACGCGGAAGCTGGTGTGCATGATTTTGTTCTCGAAACCGGCCGGCACTCGTCCCGGCTCGATTTTTTCCGGGCTTTCCTTGTAACGCATCATGAACTGAACTTCCGCACCGAGGGCTTTGCCATAGAAGTAAAGAATCCTCGCAGCAAGCTGCGAGGCATTTCAGAGTCCGAGTTCAAGCTGGCCTTTGTGCAACTGCCGATACTCCCCGCCTGTTCCTTGGCCTTTCACATATTCGGCGATCACCC
>CAZMLP010000882.1:0-4652 GCA_964566745.1 uncultured Verrucomicrobiota bacterium
GCCTTGTTCAACTCGGCCCGCAACTTGGGTTTGAGGCTGTGGACGGGGGTCTCCTGAAAGTAAAACTCGCCGGTCCACGCACTATCGTAGAGGCCGAGAATGCTCAGGAGGGTGGACTTGCCGGCTCCGCTTGGCCCCATGATGGTGATGAAATCGCCCTCCTGGATGTCGAGGTCAATCTGCCGCAGGACGTACGTGGCCCCGGCCTTGGTTTGGTAACACTTCTCAATGCCTCGCAGGCGGATCAACGGTTGCATAAATGGACAAACAAAACGAACGGATCACGCCGACTCTGGCCACAAGACCGGCCTGGCGCAACGCCGGAAATGCAACCCTCATGCCACTCGCCGGCACGAGGGCAATTTTGGCGAAAACCACGGATTTAAGCCGGTTTTGGGGGGAATCCTGGCACCGGAAAAGCCAGCCGGCGCGGAGCTAGGCACGGCGGACTGTCCGTTTTTGGGATGACCAAATCCCAGCCGCGCGAACGGGTCCGCGCGCTTGACCCTGTCCGAACGCCTCCGGGCGGTTGAGCGAACCGCAGCCACTCTGCCGGCGCCCCGGCCTTATTTTGCGCATGGCTTAATTCACCTTAAATGGCTCGATTTTCCCGGCCAACCGCCACTTCTGGAACACCCGTTTGACCCGACGGATACGAGGTTATCAGCCCGTTAAGCAGTCTGACCGAGACGGAAGCATGGTTCCGGCGAAGCCTTGATCCGGCTTGAATGCCCCGTTCTTGGCGGAAGCCGAAACGGTTGCGCCACCGGAAACATGCTCGCGGTTGACCGGCCACAAAGGCCGCCGGGAACATGCTGTGCTCGTCTCATGCCTTAATTCACCTTGAATGGCCCTCATTTTGATGGTCCCGCCCAATTTGAACCCGGCTCCGCCGCGCTCCGGCGGGAAATGGCCGCAGGCTGCCACCTTGATTCGCCTTGATCGCCATGTTTTGCGAAGAAAATGCCGGGACGCCGAGAGGCTGAGGAAGAATCTTCCAGCGGGAGGGTGGCTTGATCGGGCTTGAACGGGCCGGACCAAGATTCCAGCCAACACGGGCGGACGAGAAATTGGCGCACCAGAGGCTTCCCATGACTCAAAAATGCGAGTGTTGATTTTCAATAGCTTGCGTGTTTTCGAGTTCAGGGTCCGTGCGCAGGCCCGATGGAACAACACCCTTGAATCGGCTTGATTTCGCGAACTCCCCGGGATGTCCCTCCTGTCTCACTCTTCTTTTGCCGCCGGTTTGGGCGGTGGAACAATGGCAATCTCTCCACACCACCATAGACGGTCCCCGATGGCGTCAGGTTTCGGTGAAAATCCTCGCCACCGGAAGAAGGGTGTGACCCGCCGCTGGCAGCCGGGTCAAAAAGAACGAGCCATGAACCAGGCCACTCGCCAGACAATCGCTTTCACCTTGGTGGAGCTTTTGGTCGTGATTGGCATTATCGGGATCCTTGCCGGCCTGCTGTTGCCGGCGTTGTCGAGGGCCAAAGGCGCCGCCCACGCGACCACCTGCAAGAACCAACTCCATCAAATGGGGGTGGCGTTGAAGATGTATGTGGACGAGCACGGCAATCGCTTCCCGTATTATCTCGGCTCGCCCGGTCCCGCATACGGGGACGCGACACGGTACGGGGAGGTATATTGGTCCTCCAAGTTGTTCCCCTACTATCCTGCCAATTGGACGGGCAAGGGGTATCGTTGTCCGGGCTACAAAGGCACCACGAGAGGACCGATTGCCACCAATCTCGGTGGCCGGCTCGGAAGTTATGCGTACAACGTGGCCGGGTCGCCGGTGGCCTACGCCATCGTCGAGGTGCGTCTGGGCTTGGGTGGAATATTCCTCCCGCAGGTCACTCCGGAAAATCAATGGAGAGCACAGCTCATTTCAGAAAACCAAGTGAAAGTTCCCAGCGAGATGTTCGCCATTGGCGAATCCCGGTATTTGAATGCCAAGGCCAACTCGTTTCCCGGCGGCGCAGGTGGAAATGATCGTATGGAATGCGGTCTTGGACCATTCACTTCCCCGTTCGATCCCCGCCGTCACGGCAGCAAATACAACCAGCTTTTCTGCGATGGGCATGTCGCGGCGTTCGATCCGATGATTTTGTTCAACCCCACGAATATGGCTGCGCAGTGGAATCGCGATCACGAGCCCCATCCGGAGACGTGGATCTCGCGGATGAGGTGAATCTGAAACTAATCCCGCCTTGACGGTGAGCCAGCACGATCTTCTCTGCAAGAGGCATGTGTCGCACGGTCGTAAAAGATCCACTGCATTAGAGCGTGTTAACACTCCCTAGAGCCAAGAGAGAGAACAACTTCGCGCCCTCACAAAAATAATATTGCAAAAATGTTATTTTATTAACATTTTGAGAAGAACTGTTTTTACCAGAAGTGTCTTTCTATTAGAATTTGCAGCCAACACCAAGGTGACGTACTGCTAGTCTTCGTCCCCCTTCTTCCCTGAACCGTATGCCTGAAAAATTTAAACACATCCTGGTTGCCATTCATGGAATTGGAGCGCAAAGCCGCAATGCCACATTGCGCTCGGTCGCCACGCGGTTCGCCACTTCACAGGCCCTGTTACCGAGAGAAGGTTACCAACCAGTGGCACCGCAACCGCTCGGCTTTTTTTATGCAGACCCCTCAAGCGCCCCCATCGCCTTGCACTTGGACGACCGGTTCAGTCTCGCTGGCACCAATTTCGAGAAAATCGGTTTCACCGAGGTTTATTGGGCTGATATTCCCCAGGAGCTTGTCAATGAGGGCCGCACGCTAGAGGAAACCAAGGCTTGGGCCCGTACCGTAGTGCGCCGGGCGGAATCCTTGGGGAAGCAAGCCAAGGAATGCAGCTTAAAAGATCCCAGCCTTCCTCCCATCGACCTTCCTGATTTTACCTTGGCCAGCGAGGTGTTGGAGGAAATCATCGACACCGTTTATGTCCTCGAAAACCTCACCTTCTTGGGCGAAAAAGCGGGCATCTGCAAATTCGATCTCCGCAAATTGCTGGAGGAGTATGTCGGGGATGTGCAAGTGGTCGCGGAGTTCGGGTGTCATCGTGACAAAATTTTGGCCCATTTTGACAAGGTCATGGAAAGCATCTACGCGCATGAATGTGCTCGCGACAACCGCAAAGTTCAATTTCACATCGTAGCTCATAGCGAAGGCACCGTAATCGGCTTTGTTGGATTACTGCGGGCTTTAAAGAAAGCGGAACCTAATGGGTGGATATCCCGTGTGCGCGGCTTTATGACCATGGGATCGCCCATCGACAAGCACTTACTGCTTTGGCATCGCATGTGGGACGGCTTGGACGAGCCTTGGGGACATAACAAAAAAGATCAGATTTGGTGGCGAAATTATTTCGATCACGGTGACCCGGTCGGCTTCAAATTGGACACCGCCCGGGCGTGGTTAAAGAAAAAGAAATTGGACGCCTTTCAATTTGGCAAAGGGAACGATCACGGATTTACACGTTATCTTTTCCCCGGGAAGGCTCATGTAGATTACTGGGAGGACAAGGCGGTATTCGAGCATTTCATCACAAATGTCGTGCGCAGAAATCCGGACGGAGCACCGCCCCCCGCGGACCGATGGCTGGTGAAGATTCTGAGCCCGTTTCTGCCATATGCTTTTTCCATGGCGGTATTGTTGACCGGCGTTTTCATACTCTACAAGGCCGTCAGCCTTTTTTCCTATCCCAACCAAGACCCGATGGTGGTGTACACTCTGCGAGAAACACTCGGAATAAAGCGAACGATGGCGGTTTCCGGGCAGGAATTGTTGCTGAATGTTGTTGGTGTGACCGGGTTGATCGCCGGCACCACTCTCCTAGGGCGATTGCCGCGCCTAGCGGCAGGGCGCCTCTGGAAGTTTGTGGCAATTCTCGGATTTGAGGTGGGAGCCGCCGCTTATTATTATGGGGTAAAACCGGCGTCTCAAGAGATTGTCGGCTCGGTTTTCTCCCGGTTTGGATTTCCCCCAACCGCCGCCGTAATCGGTTGCGCGCTGATAGCGGGAATCATCGCGTTCCTAATAGGAACGGGGCCGGCCAGCGAGCGGCGAAAAAAGCAGCGACCATGGTTTCGCAAAGGGATGCGGCCGGTGCTTCTCAGCGGAGGCACATGCGCGTTGCTGGTTGTGGGCGGCCAGTTGTTTCCTCCACGAGTCAGCCTTCAAAATCCCGGATTCTTAGAGCAACTGACCACGAACGAGGCGAAGGTTGTCAAGGATCTGACGGACCTGCAAAGAACCAACTTGGAAACGGCTCGCATTGACGTGGCGGAATTCCGTCAATTCGCCACCAACAACCGCGGCCTGTCGACGAGGATGGAAAACCTTGCCAATGTTGGGCCTCTTTTACAAAGCACCCGTCCCTTATGGCCCGTGGCGCTGGCTACGGCGGCATTTATCTACCTGTGGTGGCTGGCCGCCTGCATGTTTGACCTGGCCTTTATTTGGCACAGGTACATCCGGAATTCCGTCGCAGTAGAACGCTTGAATGAATGGCGAAAACTGAAACAAACTGACAGCTCGCATTGAGAATAGTCGGGCCTCCAGCTAGTTCCAGACCACTTGGCGCAGATCCTGCGTGATGGACGACGAGTCTACTGGCTCGCCGCCTTTTTCGTGAAGGTGTGGGTCGC
>CAZMLP010000883.1:0-7640 GCA_964566745.1 uncultured Verrucomicrobiota bacterium
TGCTCGATCTTCAGCGCCTCGCGCTCGATCTCCAGCTGCATGATCCGCCGGCGCAGCTCGTCCAGCTCCGTCGGCATCGAGTCGTTCTCCATCCGCAGCCGGCTCGCCGCCTCATCGATGAGATCAATCGCCTTGTCCGGCAGGAATCGGTCCGCGATGTACCGATTGCTCAGCGTCGCCGCCGCCAGGATCGCGCTGTCCAGGATCCGCACGCCGTGGTGCGCCTCGTATCGCGGCTTGAGCCCGCGCAGAATCGCCACCGTCTCCTCCACGCTCGGCTGATCAACATACACCGGCTGGAAGCGCCGCTCGAACGCCGCGTCCTTCTCGATGTATTTGCGATACTCGTCCAGCGTCGTCGCGCCGATGCAGCGCAGCTCCCCCCGCGCCAGCGAGGGCTTGAGCATGTTCGCCGCGTCCGCCGCCCCCTCCGCCTTGCCCGCGCCGACCAGCGTGTGCAACTCGTCAATGAACAGGATGATCTTCCCGTCGCTCGCCGTGATCTCCTTCAGGAACGCCTTCAAGCGGTCCTCGAACTCGCCGCGATACTTCGCCCCCGCGATCATCGCGCCGAGGTCCATCGCCACGAGCTTCTTGTTTTTCAGCGATTCCGGCACATCCCCGCTCACGATGCGGCGCGCCAAACCCTCCGCGATCGCCGTCTTGCCCACGCCCGGCTCGCCAATGAGCACCGGATTGTTCTTCGTGCGCCGGCTCAGCACCTGCATCACCCGCCGGATCTCCTCGTCCCGGCCGATCACCGGATCGATCTTTCCCGCCCGCGCGGCGGCGGTCAGGTCGCGCCCGTACTTTTCGAGCGCCTGGAACTTGTCCTCGGGATTCTGGTCCGTCACCCGCTGGTTCCCGCGCAACTCCGCCAGCGCGGCCAGCACCGCGTCCCGCTTGAGATTGTGCGCGGAAATGATCTTCTTCAGCGAGTAGCCGCCCTGGTCCAGCAGGCCCAGCAGCAAATGCTCCGTGCTGATGAAATCGTCCTTCAGCTTCCCCGCCTCGGACTCGGCGGCGTCCAGCGACTTTTTGAAAGCGGGACTGTAAAAGAAATCGGACGAGCTGGTCCCTTGCACCTTGGCGCGGCGGGACAACTCGCGATCCACATCGCCCGACAACTGGCCCACGTTCACCCCCAGCCGCTCGAGCAACGGGGCGACGAGGCTGTCCGCCTGGTTGATCAGCCCGGAAAGCAGGTGCTCGCCATCCACCTCTTGATGGGAATGGCGTTTGGCGACTGCCTGCGCCGCCTGCAGCGCCTCTTGCGCCTTGATGGTGAATCGTTCCATTTGCATAAACATACTACTTAGACCGCGCTTGCCCTTCGTCAAGAGCATGGATCGCAATTACTTGCCGGGCCACCCGGATTTTGCGAGAGGGGCGCCAATTCTTGCGGCAGGAAATTCCACAGGGTCAGCAAGATCGCGAGGCGTCGCGGAACGACGGGTCAAAACCTCTCCTGTCGAGTGGCAAAACACTCCCGCTCGCACGACCAACCTGCGAGGGTGGGGCAAGGCTCGGACGAGGCGCTTTTAATCCGGTTTTCGGATTTAAACCACACTTCCTAAAAGGTCCTCTCAGCATCAATCCCGCCTCTTCGTCGCGGTGCAACGATTGAATTCCTGCATTTTGGGTTTTCGTCGCCTCGGAGAGGCGAATGATGGTGGCCGGTGTGCAGCTTCGCGCAGCGAACACGGCCACCGGTAAGGCACTTCCTCATTCTCAGCGCCGTCGGCGCGACATCTTTGTAGTTCCTGGTAGGGACCTCGCGCTGCGAGGTCCGCAATTGCATTGGAAAGGCGAGTTTGAACAGACAGCGCAACGCGCCATTCCTACCTTTGCGCGGCTACAATATTTCTGGAATTCCCCTGGAGCGCCGTAGGAGCGCCATTTTTGTAGCATCGGCCAGAACAAAATTTTCAGCCCCGTTAGGGTCTCGGGCGTCGCGGGGCGACGATTGGAATGTCCGACCGCCAATTAGGCAGATATCAATCGACGTCTGGAACTACAAAACCTCCTGCGCGTTGATGGTAAATTACTCGCCTAACCCATACCACTCCCCTACCCGTGATGGAGGAGGAGACATATTGGCCCATTTCAAAACCGGCATGCAGAAAATGTTGTGTCTCATCGAAGCAAAAAAGTACCGGCCTGATCGCCCTGTCGGGATTCAATTGGTTCGGCAATTGTATGGCACATGCATTGATGAACTGGCCAACAGCGCTATGTTGGTTACAACATCGCATTTCAGTCCAGATGCGAAGAAATTTGAGGAAAAACATAATTATCACCTCTCTTTGAAGGATTACGCTGATGTTGTTGGCTGGTTATTGAAATACGGCCGGTGGCAATCAAGGCGCAAAAATCCACCAAGCACCCTGTTAAAATCTGTAACTGCGTTCTGATTGAAACTTCGATCAAGATGAGGCATATTTTCCGCGTGATCATGCCAGTTTGTTGTATTTTGGAAGTATGAACAGTGTTTTGGAAATCGAGCAGGCGTTGCGGCAGTTGCCACCGCAGGAGCGGCTGGAAATCGCCCGCTGGCTACTGGAGGATTTGCAGGAATCCGCGATTGTCCGAGATGGGGCTAAAACATCCGCCGGGGGGGGCCAACAAGTTCCGCCGTTACCCGATTATTCCGCCCGGCGCCGCCGTATTTTCGGAAACAAGGTCTTGCCCAACATGGTGCTGACCGCCCGCGCGGAAGAACGCTGGTGAAAACCTACGCGGACACCAGTTTTCTTTTCTCGCTCTACGCGGCCGACGCCAATTCTCCCAAGGCCGATGCATGGCGGCAGACGAATCCGGGACCACTGCCCTTTACTCCCTTTCACCGGCTGGAATTGCGCAACGCGCTTAGTCTCGCCTTGTTTCAACAGCGACTCGCTCCATCCGAGGTTCAAGCCGCCTGGCAGGAAATGGAAAGTGACGTGGCGTCTGGCTTATTAGTGGGAAGGGGTGGTCTGTGGCACCGGGTTTTGGTGGAGGCGGAAACCGCCGCGCTTCATCAGACGCCAACGGTCGGTTGCCGCACGCTTGACTTGCTTCACGTGGCCACCGCCAAACTCCTCGGCGTGGCGGAATTCTGCACCTTCGACACGCGCCAATTCACTTTGGCCGGTCGGCTGGGGCTGCTCGTCGTCACTCCTTAGTAACGGTCCAGAAGCCGATTACCAGGCACCTTGTCCCAAATCCTACGAAATTGGAAATTTCCAGTCCTGTCAAAGTGTAGTCTGTAAACGGCTCGTTTCGCCAGGCGAGAATGAACCACACGACTGGCCATTTTGAGGGCAAGGACGGCATCCGGCTTGCCTGCCGGTCCTGGCTGCCGGAGGAGCCGTTGCGGGCGGTGGTCTTGATCGTTCATGGCATCGCGGAGCATTGTGGCCGTTACGCGGATATCACCGCGCCGTTGATTGCCACGCGAATCGGTGTGTGTGGCTTCGATTTGCGCGGTCACGGCCAGTCCGCCGGTCATCCCGTGCATGTCGAGCACTGGCAGGATTTCTCCGCGGACCTCGGTTGTTTCATCGCCAAGGTTCGCGCCGGGTTTCCGAAAGTCCCCTTGTTCCTGTTCGGCCACAGCCTCGGCTCGCTCATCGTCATTTCCCACCTCATCGAGCATCCCACGGCGGTGAACGGCGTGATCCTCAGCGGCACGGCCATTGATCCGGTGGGCGTGGCGCGCCCGCACAAGGTCGCGCTGGCGTATCTCTTCTCCTTCCTCCTCCCCAAGTTCCCGATTCCCGTGCGGGGAAAACGGCGGGCGGTGCTCTCCCGCGACCCGCGCGTGGAGGACGATTTTGCCGCGGACCCCTTGGTGCGCCGCACCGCCACGGCCCGGTTCGCCACCGAGGCGCTCGCCATGATCTCCGCCGTGAAACGAGGCGCACCCTCCGTGACGCTGCCCCTCCTCATGATTCACGGCGGGGCCGACCCGCTCAACACGGTGGCGGGCGCGCTCCAATTCTTCGAGGCGGCGCGCTCCCCGGACAAGCGCCTGGTCGTTTATCCCGGCAGCCTGCACGAGCCGTTCCATGATCTGGACCGCGACCAGGTTCTCGCCGATCTTGTGTCCTGGATTGGGGAGCATTCGTAGCCTGCGACGGCAAGGGCCGGGCCGCTGTAAAACCAAGAGTGGATTTTTCCGTGGTGTCGTGGTAACTTTTATTTCATGAAAAGGGAAGGGCGGAATCTCTCGGCTCCAGCCGCCAGTTCCCGGAGACCCTGTCCTGTCGCCGCTCCGCCCGTGCAGGAGGGGAACTCCTCGCCCCGAATGCCCGGGGAAAGCAGGGGATTTGTACCGAACGTGGCGACGGCCTCCGCTTCTTCCTGTTCCAAACACTTCATTCCTCGCGCCGGTCCAACCGGTCAATCCCGGCGAATCAAACCAAATCAAGCCATCCGCTGGACTATGCCGCTGGTCTTGGAGAGGAATCCAACCACTGCGCCCGCTGGAAACTGGCGGCGTGGAGACCGCGATTCACCCCCGAATTCCGGGCAATTCAAGCCATTTCAAGGGTGCTCGCGCACGGCGATCTTGCAGACGGTCGTCTGGCACACCGCGACCTCGCGGGCGATTTTCGCGCGCGCGGCCACGTTCTCGCCGTTCGAGGAAAACAGAATGGCTTTGGTCTCCGTCTTCTCCGTGTCCTCCTGTTCCATACTCTTCGTTCCCCACCCGGGTCCAACCGGTCAATCCCGGCGAATCAAACCAAATCAAGCCATCCGCCAGACTATGCCGCTGGTCTTGGAGAGGAATCCAACCGCTGCGCCCCTCCTGGAAACCGGCGGCTTGGAGACCGCGATTCACCCCCGAATTCCGGGCAATTCAAGGCACTTCAAGGGTGCTCGCACACGACGGGCTTGCAGACGGTTGTCTGGCACACCGCGACCTCCCGGACGATTTTCCCGCGCGCGGCCTCGTTCTCGCCGTTCGAGGAAAACAGAATGGCTTTGGTCTCCGTTTTCTCCGTGTCCTCCTGTTCCATACACTTCATTCCCGCCCAGATCCAACCCGTGGAGACCGCGATTCACCCCCGAATTCCGGGCAATTCAAGGCACTTCAAGGGTGCTCGCGTACGGCGATTTTGCAGACGGCCATCGAGTGTGCGATGAGGGATTGGGTCGTCCCAAAATTGGCCCGACCTGCGAGAATCAGGCATGAGTGTCAGCCGCCCAGGCCGTGGTTGATGGCGCGGCCTCCCGATTGCGCCTGCGAGCGGAACCTGCTGCCCAAAACAACCAGGGAACCGTTCCATTTCTTTCAAGTTGTTCCGGGGAACGCCATTCGGGTAGGAATTCTCCGAGGCGACGTGGCGACGCGAGATGCGCCGCAAAGCCTTTCGGAGACAACGACATTTGAAGTACGAAGAGTCCATCATTCTGCGCGAGGGTCCGCTGAGCTTTCAGAAGAAGCTCCGCCGGGTGATTGTGGCAGTGGTGCTGTTGCTGGTGCTCCTCGCGGCGGCCGCGGTCTTTTTGCCCGGCCATTACAAGGTCGAGCGCAGCGTGACGATTCCGGCCAAAGCGCCCGGGATATTTGCCGACATCAACAATTTGCGGAAATGGCCGGAGTGGGTTGCCTGGACGACCAATCGTTATCCCGAAATGAAAGTGGAGTTTGCCGGCCCCCCCTCCGGGGTGGGCGCCACTTACAAATGGAGCGGGAAATCGAGCGGGCAAGGCTCCTTGAGGATAACCAAATCCACCCGCGACCAAAGCGTGGCCTACGACTTGAGCTTCGAGAACGGCAAATACCTTTCCACCGGGACGATCACCCTCGAGCCGCGCAAGGACGGCACCTTGGTGACCTGGGTGAACGAGGGAGACTTGAACCGCGATCCCGTCAGCCGCTATTTCGGCCAGTTCATGGACAAGATGATGGGGCCGGACTTCGAGGCGGGCCTGGAAAACTTGCGCCGGCGGCACACCCCTCCGGGAAAATAGGAAACCCGCTCCGGTCGTTGTCCTTGCCCGGTTCCCTTGACTTGGTTTTCCCCGTTGGCTACGGTCGCCAGCATGAAACGTTGGCTGCCGGTGCTGGTTTTGATTGGCGTGGTCTCCTGGCCGGAGATCTGTCCCGCACCGCTCATTTACCGGGCGGGCGAGGGCTGGAGTTACGAGCCAGTCGGTGGCGCCAAGTGGCAGCGCACCCGCGCAAAAGACCAGTTGGAGGTCGCCCAAAAAGCCTTCGAGGCCAAGGATTTCAGCATCGCGCTCAAGGCCGCCCGCCGCACCGTGACCGTCTGGCCGCTCTCGGATTACGCCCCGCAGGGTCAATATTTGGTGGGCCGTTGCTACGAGGAAAAACACCAGGACGAGCGGGCCTTTAAGGAATATCAGAAGCTGTTGGAGAAGTATCCGAAGGCGGGCAGTTACCAGGAGGTGTTGCACCGGCAGTACGAGATTGCCAACCGCTTCCTCGGCGGCCAATGGTTCAAGCTCTGGGGTTACATCCCGTTCTTCCCGAACATGGACAAGACCTCCGAGATGTACGAGAAGCTGATCAAGAACGGCCCGTACAGCGAGGTGGCCCCCCAGGCGCAAATGAAGATTGGCGCGGCGCGGGAGAAACAGTCCAGCTACGACCTCGCGGTGAAGGCCTACGAGCGCGCGGCGGACCGTTATCATGACCAGCAAAACGTCTCCGCGGACGCGCTCTACAAGGCTGGCCTCGCCTATCAAAAGCAGGCCGCCACCGCCGAGTACGACCAGAGCGTGGCCGGCAAGGCCATCGCGACCTTCACGGATTTCATCACGCTTTATCCCGAGGATCCGCGCGTGCCCGAGGCGCAAAAGAAGATCTCCGCGATGAAGACCGAGCAGGCGCGGGGCAGCTACACCATCGCCCGCTACTACGAGAAAAAGAAGCGCTGGGACGGCGCGCTGATTTATTACAACGAGGTCCTGGTGCGCGACCCGAACTCCAAGTACGCGCAAGAGGCCAAGCAACGCATCGACTCGATTAAAAAGCAGACCGCCCAAGCCTCCCGCACCCCCCTCAATGCCGGAAGCCCGGCGAACACCAACGCCCCGGCCGCCAAGCCTTTCGAGCCGAGCGTGCCCTCCTCGGCGAAATGACATGCGCCTGATTTGCGCGATCTTCGCCGTCGTTCTGGCGCTTTTGGCAAGCGGCTGCGCCGGTTACAAGCTCGGCCCAAGCAACGGTCTCACGGCGGGCGCGCGGTCCGTGCAGGTTGGCTTTTTTGAAAACAAGACGCTGGAGCCGCGCCTGATCGAGTCAGTCGCCCAGGCCTTGCGCAAACGTTTTCAAGAGGATGGCACCTACCGTCTGAACACCAGCGGCGACGGGGACATTATCGTCACGGGAGTCATCACGAAATACGAGCGCTCCGGCCTCACCTTCCTGCCGGGCGACGTGCAGACGCCTCGTGACTTCGGCATCGCAATGGTCGCCAGCGTCACCGCCGTCGAGCGGGCCACGGGCAAGAAACTCCTCGACAAAAAAGAGGTCGCCGGACGGACCACCGTTCGCGTCGGCAGCGACCTCGTCAGCGCCGAGCGGCAGGCCTTGCCATTGCTGACTGCGGATTTGGCTTACAACATCGCCTCTTTGCTCGTGGATGGAACATGGTGAACCGCCCCGCACGCCCGCTCGCCCTGGC
>CAZMLP010000884.1:0-3771 GCA_964566745.1 uncultured Verrucomicrobiota bacterium
TTCTAAATTTCATTGGTGAAATCCGGTAATTGAAACGGCTGCTGCCGATTTGCATGTATTGCAAAAGCATTCGGGACGACACGGACTACTGGCACCAAATCGAGACTTACCTCCATTCCCACACCGGGACGGACTTCAGCCACAGCATTTGCCCGAAATGCTTTGAGGAGAAGGTCAAACCCCAGCTTTCCGCCCTCAAGGAAGGCAGCGAGCACGCTGGCGATGAGGACGAGGAAGAAACCCACGAATAAGTCTCTTGGGGCGCGCGGTCGGGTTTTGACAGGCGGCCCCCGCCTCGCATAGCTTCGCAGCATGGAAACGCTGCACGCGCCCTGGCGAATCCAGTATATTTTGTCCGCGAAGTCGCCTCCCGGCGAGACCTCGCTGTTCACGCGCATCGCCCAGTCAAGCGATGACGTGGCCAATCTCGTTGTGGCGCGCGACCGCACCTGCTACGCGCTGCTTAACAATTATCCCTACAACGGCGGGCATTTGATGGTGGTCCCTTACAAGCAGGCGGCGGACCTTGGCGATCTGACCGATGAGGAATTGGCGGACTTGATGAAACTGGCCAAGCGTTGCCAGGCCGCGCTCCGGCAGGTGATGAGCCCGCATGGCTTCAATATCGGCCTGAACCTCGGCAAGGCCGCCGGGGCCGGCATTGCCGAGCATTTGCACCTGCACATCGTGCCCCGCTGGACGGGCGACACGAATTTCATGCCGGTCATCGCCGGAACGAATGTGCTGCCCGAGGCGCTGGCCGATGTGGCGGCCAAGCTCCGCGCCGCCCTTGCCGCGCAAGTGTGACGGGCGGTTCCCCCTCGTCGGAACCAGCGACCCCTGCTCCCCATTTTATGACTTCGGAAACACTTCATTTTGACAACGCGCGCCTGGCGCAGCAGTTGTTCAACCACGAGCCGCGCAATCTCGCGGCGCTGGAGGAGCAACTGGGAGTGAAGGCCACGGCGCGCGAAGGCTGGATCAAGCTCGAGGGCAAGGCCGATGCCGTCGAGGCCGCCAAGCAATTGTTCCTCGCGCTCGAAGGCGCGTTGAAAAACGGCCAGCCCGTCCGCAACCGCGAGTTCACCTACGCGCTCAACGTCATCAAACAAGACGGGGTGGCCGCGTTGAAAGGTCTCTTCAGCGAGCGAATCCAAACCTCCTCGAAAAAGTCCGCGGTTACCCCCAAGACGGTCGGGCAAAAACGCTATGTCGAGGCGATCCGCCAGCATGATGTGACGTTCGGCATCGGCCCCGCGGGCACCGGCAAGACATATCTTGCGATGGCGATGGCCGTCAGCGCGCTCAAGGAGGAAAAGGTGTCACGCATCATCCTGACCCGGCCCGCCGTGGAGGCAGGCGAGGCGTTGGGATTCTTGCCCGGCGACCTTTCTGAAAAGATCGCGCCCTACCTGCGCCCGCTGCAAGACGCGCTGCACGATATGCTGCCGGTGGACGAAATCCAACGCCACCAGGAACGCGGAACGATAGAGATCGCGCCGCTCGCTTACATGCGCGGGCGCACCTTGAACCACGCTTTCATCATTCTCGACGAGGCGCAAAACGCCACCGCCGAGCAGATGTTCATGTTTCTGACCCACCTGGGCTTTAACTCGAAGGCAGTCATCACGGGCGATGCAACCCAAATCGACCTGCCCGCGCACCGGCCCTCCGGGTTGCTTGAGGCACGACGCGCCCTGGCGGGAGTGGAAGGCGTGGCGCTCATCGAGTTTCAAAAGCGCGACGTCGTGCGGCATCCGCTCGTGCAACGGATCATCGCCGCCTACGAGGAGCACCGTGGCACCGCGAGCCAAAAGTAAAACCGCGTCATTGTCGGCAAAGGACGTGAACGATCCGCGAGGGGCGGGGCGAGAGACCTCCCGAGCAGCCACCTCGCCTGCTGGTTGTTCCCAAACCAGGCCGAAAATGGTGGAAGTTCCCGACTCTTCACGCGAGTTGGTCATCACCAACCGCCAGCGTTCGCGCGCCATTAACACAACGTTGCTGCGACAGGTCATCCGGCATCTGGCCGATCAAGTTTGGAAACTGGAGTCGTTTCAACTCGGTTTCCGTTTGGTGACGCCCGATGAAATGGCCTGCGTCAACGAAACCTATCTCCAGCACACCGGCCCGACCGACGTCATCACCTTCGACCACACCGACGGCGCAAATCCCCAACGGTTGCACGGAGAGGTGTTCATTTGCCTGGCGGTGGCCGAGTCCCAGGCGCGTGAATTTCGCACCACCTGGCAGGCGGAACTGGCCCGTTATGTCATTCACGGCCTGCTGCATCTGCGGGGCCACGACGACCTCGAGCCAACCGCGCGCCGCGCGATGAAGCGCGAGGAGAACCGGCTGACCCGGCTGGTCGCCCGCCAGTTTGCCTTGAGCCAGCTGGAACGAACTCCCAGACTCGCCCCATGACAAAGACTGTCCCGGCGCGGTGGCGTGGTGACTTCTTCGCCGGGCTCGCCATTGTGCTGCCGGTGGTGGTCTCGCTCGCCGTGCTTGCGTGGCTGTTCGGCACGGTGGCGAACATCACGGACACACTGCTTTTCTTTTTGCCGCATTCCCTTACCCACGACGGGGGCGGCACGGGCAAAATATACTGGTACTGGAGCCTGGCCTCCCTGGCCGTCGCCGTGCTCTCGATCATGCTGGTGGGCCGGCTCGCCCGTCACTACCTTGGCAAGAAAACCATCCAGATGCTGGATGACTTGATGCTTCGCGTGCCGTTGCTGAACAAGATTTACGGCACGGTCAAGCAGGTGAACGACGCCTTTTCGCCGAGCAACAAATCGTCGTTCAAGCAAGTTGTGCTGGTGCAATTCCCCTGCCCCGGCCAGTACTCGATGGGCTTCGTCACCGGTGATGCCCGGCCGCTGGGCGCCCTGCCCCATCCCCGGATGGTGAACGTTTTTGTGCCCACCACGCCCAACCCAACTTCCGGCTTCTTGATCCTCGTGCCCGAGGACAACGTCACCAAACTCGACCTCTCGGTGGCGGAGGGAATCAAATTTATCATCAGTCTCGGGGCGATCACCCCAGACCATGCCGCGCACCTGGCCAGTGGGGGCGCGCCCAAACCCTGATGGCGAACGACGAGCGCGCGCTGGGATTGATTCTGCGGGTCCGTCCGCTGACGGAGACCAGCCTCATCGTTCACTGGTTGACACCCGATGCGGGGCGGCTGGCCACCGTGGCCAAGGCTGCCCGGCGCGCCAATTCACCGTTTCGCGGGAAGCTCGATCTACTTTACATCGCCGAGTTCAGCCTCGCGCGCAGCCGGCGCTCTGAGTTGCACACGTTGCGCGAGGTCAGTCTGCGCGAAACGCATGAGTTCCTGCGGCATGACTTGTCGCGCCTGCGCCAAGCCGCCCACGCCGTCGCGCTGCTCGAGCAAACGACCGAGACCGAGACGCCGGTGCCGACGCTCTTTCAACTCGCTGTCGGATGGCTCGCCGAGCTCGCGCACGCCGCGCCCGGCCCGCTCATGGTGTTCGCCTTTGAGTTCAAGCTCTTGCTCGACCTGGGCCTGATGCCGGACCTCGATTCTTCCGCTCTGTCATCCGGCGCGCGGGAGGTCGCGCGACGCCTTGCGGGGGATGAGTGGCCAGCCTTGCGCCAGTTGCGAATCACGGAGGGTCAAACCCGCGAGCTTAAAAATTTCTTGCACGGGTTTTTGATTCACCACTTGGGCCGCATTCCGAAAGGCCGCGCGACGGCGCTGGACCAGTCCGAGGAATAGTCTTTTTTCCCGGTTTGCTGGAA
>CAZMLP010000885.1:0-15325 GCA_964566745.1 uncultured Verrucomicrobiota bacterium
CGATCCGCAACTGCTGCTTCTCGACGAACCCGCCAGCGGCCTTGACCCGCGCGCGCGCATCGAAATGATGGCGATTCTCCAGGAGCTTCAGCGTCTGGGCAAAACGATCATCATTTCCTCCCACATCCTCAGCGAGTTGCAGACCCTCTGCAATCGCGTCGCGATCATCGAGAAGGGCAAACTGATCTACGCCGGGCCGGTGCAGGGTGTGCGCGACCAGATGGCGTCCGGTTTGATCGTCTGGGTGAAGGTCGCGGGCGACCAGCAACCGGCCATCGACATCCTCAAAAAACGCCCCGAGGTCTCCACCGTCGAGCCGACCGAGGGCCGGCTTAAAGTCACGCTGGTGAGCCACGACACCGATCACAGTTGCGTGGCCGAGGCGCTGGTGACGGGCGGGTCGAAGCTGCTGGAACTGCGCGAGGACGAGCTGGGCTTGGAGGAAGTCTTCCTGCGCGTCACACGGGGGGAAACGCAGTAACGCGCGGCGCGTCATCGCCGGGGCGTGCCACCACTGGCATGAACGTGTGGCCGGTCATCGTGCGAGAATTAAGGGCGGAGGCCCGGCGACCGTTCAATTACTGGCTTCGTGTGGGCGCGGCGGCCCTTGCCATTGTGGTGCTCGGTCTTACCCTGGTCCTGGACCGGCGAGTGGCCGCGGACGTGGGACGCTCCATTTTTCAACACCTGAATTTCTCTCTTTTTGCCGCCATCTGGATTTTTGTCCCGCTGCTCACCGCCGATTGTGTCAGCCAGGAGCGCCGGGAAGGAACGTTGGGATTGCTCTTCCTCACGCCATTGACCTCGCTTGGCATCGTTTTGGGGAAATGCCTGGTCCATTTGGTGCGGGCGTTTTCGGTGCTGGCGGTCGTCACGCCGGTGCTGACTTTGCCGGCACTGGTGGGCGGAGTGGATTGGAGAGATGGCGTCCTGGCCCTTTCGCTGGACAGCGCCGCGGTGTTCTTGGCGCTGACGGCGGGTCTGTTGGCGACGAGTGTGTCGAAGGACTGGGTCCGCGCGCTCATTCTGGCCGAGGTTTTCGCGGGCATTTTTTCGCTTTGCCTGCCTTTGGCCCACCAATACGGTTTTGTGTGGCTCGATTTGCGGTACGGGCTGATGGCAAAGTGGGGAGGATATGGAACGGAGGGAATCTGGCGGCTTTTCAGCAATTCCCAGTCATCGTTGCTACTGTTATGGGGGCATTGTTTCGCCCTTGCCTCGGGGGCCGGAACCTCGTTGTTGACGGGGGTGGATTGGCGCGGGATTTGGAGCTCATATCCGCTGATCTTCCACTCTCACTGGCTTGTCCTCGGTGGTCTGCTCGCGGGCGCCGCGCTGTTGGTTTTTCTCAGTGGTATGCTCCTGGCCGCGTGGAACATCAGGCGCTCCTGGCGCGAGGACGCGCCCTCGGCTCGCAAACAACGGTTGGCGCGATTTTTTGTCGAGCCGCGCTTCCTGCGCGGGGTGTTTCGTGGGAAGATGACGCGCCTGCTCAATCGCAATCCCATCGGCTGGCTGGAGCAATACACATGGAGTGCCCGCATCACGAAGTGGAGCTGGGGCCTGCTGATGGTGGTGGCGGAAGTGATGCTGATAGCCGATCCGAGCCTTGAGTCCTTGCAGCCGGGCCAGTACGGGCTCGGCATTTTGCTGGGACTTGGCATTTGCTTCAGTTCGGCCGCCAGTTTCCGGCGCGAGCGCGAGACCGGCGCGATGGAGTTGCTGCTCGTCACGCCGCTGAGCGTCGGACAGATCATTTGGGGCCGGGTACGTGGTCTCTGGCGGCAGTTTTTCCCCGCGCTCGTCCTGTTGCTTGTCGTGTGGATTTTCATGCGGGTGCGATTGGCGGATTTTCTGGGTCGTTACGGCAGAAATTTGCCAGATTTTGCCCCGGCGATAATCTTGGGCAGTTTCTTCACCGTGCCGTTTATCGGCTTGTGTTTTTCCATGTTCCGGATCAACACCCTCGCCGCCTGGTTGATCACCGCGTGCCTCGGGCTGCTTCTGCCCGCCATGCCATGCCTGTTGCGGGTGACGGTGATGACCGGCAGGCAGGAGGAACCCCATGTGGCAATGACATGGTTGCTGGTCCAAATGATGGTGGCCGGCGTGGCGTTTTGGAGTTTGCACGGACGGTTACGCTCGCGGCGGTTCGTGCTGTCGTGACGGACGTTCTTTTTGCGCGTTCCACAGCCAGTTTATGCTTTCACAAAACAGGGAGCTTTGATAAGCCTCGCGCCGCAAGTTTTCCCGTTCGATATGCGATTTACTGCCAACGGCTTGTCCGGGCGCCGCCGTCGCGGCCCCCGGCGTTTATTTTTTCCAAAAGAGAATCCATGAGCACTCACGCGAACAATTACCCGAAGCTGCACAACGCCATGTGGCCGGGACTCGTCGGCAAGGGCGGACCCGGCGCCGAGCCGGCCATTGACCTCGACACAATGCTGGACCACACCGCCGCCGCCGAGGTGGATGGCGTGAAGTTCGATGGCGTCGATATTTTTCTCTTTGACCCGCACGTTTCCATCGACATCAGCGATGACGGCATCAAGGCGCTGGCCGACAAAGTGACCGGGAAAGGCTTCGTCGTTGGCTCCGTGGTGGCGCCGGTCTGGCCACCGACGGGTGGCGGTTCCGCGATGGGCAGCGAGACCGAGCGCAAAGGTTTCGTGGAAAGCGTGCGCAAGGCCTGCCGGATCGCCGCGAAACTGCGCGAACTCGGCGCGCGGCCTTATGGAATCGTGCGCATCGACTCTGCCTCCAGCCCGAGCGACTGGTCGAAAGATCCCAAGGGCAATACCGCCTTGATTGCGCAAACCTTTCGCGAGGCGGCGGACGTGGCGGAGAGTTTTGGCGAGCGGCTTGCCGCCGAGGGCGAGATTTGCTGGGGTGGCATGCACAGTTGGCGCGAGATGGTCAAGCTGCTGGAGTTGACCAACCGGCCCAAAACGGTCGGTTTCCAGGCGGACATGGCGCACACACTCCTTTACACGCTGGGTTACAACGCGCCCGGGGATCGCATTGTGCCGGAGAATTTTAACTGGGAGCCGGAGGCGCTGGACGAGGCGTTGCGCCAGCTTACCGCCGCGTTGCGCCCGTGGACCTTTGATTTTCACGTCGCCCAGAACGACGCCACCGTGAAAGGCTCGGGATCGCACGACAAAACCGGCCGGCATTGTTTGGCCAACGATCCGAACGGCAAACTGGACATCGCCAGGCACGCGGGCTTTTGGCTGCGCGACGCGAAGGGGAAGGTCACCAAGGCGTTCCGCCACATTTGCTGGGATGGCTGCATGTTCCCCAATGACGTCATGCACAATCCGCAGACGTGGAATGACATTCTTGCGGCGATGATCGCTGTGCGCGACGCGCACGGCTGGAGCAAGAATGGAGCCGCCGCCGCCCCGAAGGAAACCGTCGCGGAGGTGGTGAGCCGGATCGCCAAAAAAGTCGCGGAGAAGCCCGCGAAGCCAGTTGCCGCGAAACTCCCGGCTAAAAAACCAGCGGCCAAGAAACCGGCTGCGAAGCCCGCGAAAAAAGCGGTCGCAAAGAAGGCGGCAAAATCCGCGCCCAAGGTGGGGGCGAAGGCAAAAGCCGCTCCGAAAAAGGCCGCCAAATCGATGACGAAAAAGGGCGTGGCCAAAAAACCGGCCACGAAAGCCGTGAAAGCGGCGAAGAAACCCGTCGCAAAAAAGCCCGCGAAAAAAGGAAAGAAGAAATAGTCACTTTGCTCCGGCGCGCGGCTGGCAAGAGCCGGTGGCGCGGCGTGACACCTGCTCGTTCGCAATATGAAACAACTGAATCTAGGCATTATCGGCTACGGCTTCATGGGCCGGGCACACTCGAACGCTTACCGCAAGGTTGGCAATTTTTTTGATCTCGACCGCGAGATCGTCCTCAAGGCCGCCTGCGCCCGCAACGAGGAGAAGATCAAGGCCTTCGCCAAGAAATGGGGCTACGAGTCGGTGGAGACCGACTGGCGCAAATTGGTCGAGCGGAAAGACATCGATGTCATCGACATCTGCACGCCGAACAACAGCCATGCCGAGATCGCCATGGCCGCCGCCAAGGCCGGCAAAATGATTCTCTGCGAGAAGCCGCTCTCCATGGACGGGCCGGAAGGCGTCAAGATGGTCAAGGCCATCGAAAAGGCCGGGGTGCCGAACATGGTTTGGTACAACTACCGCCGCGTCCCGGCGGTGACCCTCGCCAAGCAACTCATCGACGAGGGCAAGCTCGGCCGCATTTTCCATTATCGCGCGAAGTTCCTTCAAGACTGGACCATCAGCCCCGAGCTGCCGCAGGGCGGGCAGGGCCTCTGGCGCCTTGACGTGAAGGCCGCCGGCTCCGGCGTCACTGGCGATTTGCTGGCGCATTGCATTGACACGGCGATCTGGCTCAACGGCTCCATGGAGAAAGTCAGCGCGGTGACCGAGACCTTCATCAAAGAGCGCAAGCATAACCTGAGCGGCAAGGTCGAGAAGGTGGGCATTGATGACGCCTGCGCGTTCCTCGCCCGTTTCACCAACGGCTCCCTCGCCACCTTCGAGTCCACTCGCTACGCGCGCGGCCACAAGGCCCTCTACACCTTCGAGATCAATGGCGAGCACGCCTCCATCGCGTGGGATCTGCATGACCTGCACCGGTTGCAATACTTTGATCATCGCGATCAAGGCCGTGTGCGCGGCTGGCGCTCCATACACGTCACGGACAGCGACCATCCCTACATGGACAAATGGTGGGTGCCCGGCCTGGCCATTGGTTACGAGCACAGCTTCGTGCACCAAGTCGCCGACTTCGTCCAGGGCGTCTCGACCGGCAAGTTTGCCAGCCCGACCTTCCGGGACGCGCTGGAAACGCAGTTCATCTGTGACGCCGTGCTCAAATCCGGGCGTTCCGGCAAGTGGGAGAAAGTGGCGAAATTGAAGTGATTCCAGCCCAAATGAATCTTTTTGACGAGTCGCTCGTCATGGAAGATGCTGGGCGAAACCTTTTAACGCACAATCCTATGCTGAAGAAAACTTTGATTGCCGCCGCGCTGGCCACCGGGCTTGGCATGGCTTACGTGAGTTTCGCCGCGGACGTGGACGTCAGCAAGCTGCCGCCCGCCTCGGCCAAAACCGGCGTGACCTACGAGGCCGACATCAAGCCCATCTTTGAGAAGTCCTGCTTCAAGTGCCACGGCGCGGAAAAGCAAAAGGGCAAGCTGCGGCTGGACAGCCTCGAGGCCACAATGAAGGGGGGCGAGGACGGCAAAGTCATCGAGGCCGGCAAGAGCGCCAAGAGCGGCCTGGTGATCGCGGTCGCGCGCTTGGACGCGGATTCCGCCATGCCGCCGGAGGACAAGGGCAAGCCGCTCACCGCCGAGCAGGTCGGTTTGATCCGCGCCTGGATTGACCAGGGCGCGAAGTAAACACCGTTTTCATCACAAGGGCGCGGCCGGCACCGGTCGCGCCTTTTTTGTCGAACGCGAAGCCGGCTCGAGTGTCAGACCACCAGTCTGCGACAAGAGTTGGCTGATAGCACCGAACAATGGTCAAGGAAGTCGCTCCCGTGATTCGTCTAGTCCTATTCGATATTGATGGCACCATGATCCGCACGGGAGGGGCGGGCGTTAAGGCTTTTGCGCGCACGTTCGCCTCGGTCTTTGGCGTCGAGCGCGCCACGGAAAACATGAAGTTCGCCGGGCGCACCGACAGCTCGCTCGTGCGCGAATTTTTTCGCGAGCATCGCGTTCCGGAGAGCGAGGAGAATTTCGCGCGTTTTTACGAGACCTACGTCTTTTGGCTGGATCATTTTTTGCATCACAACCGCGGCGACGCTTGCCCCGGGGTGGCGGCGATTATCGGGAAGTTGCAGCGTCTTTCGGAGCCACCGCTGCTCGGGTTGCTGACGGGCAATATTCGCCTGGGGGCGGAAATCAAGCTCCGCCACTATGGCCTGTGGGATTCCTTCGAGACCGGCGCCTTTGGCGATGAGCACGAGTCACGCAATCAACTGGCCGCCATCGCGCATCAACGCGGTTGCCACCGCCTGAATCATTCTCTTGCCGGCGACGAGGTGTTGGTGATTGGCGACACACCGCTTGACATCGAGTGCGGACGGTCGATCGGCGCGAAGGTGTTGGCCGTGGCTACCGGGGGTGCGACCTTGAACGAACTAGCCGCTCATCGCCCCGACTGGGCTGTCGAGCACCTCGAACTCGTGGACGCCGCGGCGATCTGCCGCTGAGGAAAAGGCCACGCGGAAAGCCTCGTGGTGTCCGCGGGCGCGGCCCGCAGAAACCCGTGGCAGGGACGAATTCCACCAAGTCCCTGAATTGCCTCGGCGCGACTGTTTCGCGCCGCACCGCGCGTCGTTCCGCAATTAGTGCGAGTGAGGTTTGCCGGTTCCGCACATTCCGCAAGAACTTGGAACTCCGCTGCAACTGGCGTCCGCGCCCTGTCCGGCCACACTGGAGGCGAAGACCGACAGCTTCTTCTCCAGCTTGGGCGAGCCGCAATGCGGGCAGGGGGTGCCTTCCCATTTCGTGGATCGCACCAGCACTTCGCTGTCCTTCTTGCACTCGGGGCAATGAAACTCGTAAATCGGCATGACAGAATTTTACAGCATGGTTTTCCAAACTCAAGGGATGGATACGGGCGACAATTTTGTTTCGAGTTAAAACGACACTCAGACCGAATTCTCCAAAAAACAGGCAAGTTTGGTCGCGCGGTCGGGACGCGGTGGAGCGGGTCCCATCGCGGTTTTTCGCTTCTCAGCAGCTCGCTAAAAAACTCTGGCTGCCGCCTTTGAGAGGAATTTTGGTTTTGGATGCGTGGTGTTGGGCGAAACGGCGGTCTCCATGGTTTTTTAACGGGCTGTCAGGTCCAATTCCATTATTCAGCGGCAACTTGTTCACATCTCCGCAATTCGCGCTGGTGAACAAAGGGGATAACTCGTCACACAGAAGGAAAGGCCCCTGTTATCAACTGGTTCGAAGGAGCCGTGCGATGCCAAAAACGCCCGTGCCGGTAAACAACTTGTTCATAAGTATAATTTGTCATTGAAGTGAATTGTGATAATGTGAGCGCAGTTCATTGAAAGAACCGGGTGAGCGGTGGTTCTTCGGAGTCATCGGTTCGTCCCGAGATAATCCCAAGCAATTGGGGAAAGGCGGCGCCAGGCTGGTTGGCCCGCCCCTGTCAAGCGTGGCGCTTGCGCCGCGGGGCGGAGGCAGAATTCACCAGTTCCTCTGGCGGCGTTCGCGCGCTGCCAGTAACGCGAATCCAGGAACTGAGCGGTTAGAAGCGCATGAAACCGCTTCGAGCCGGGTCAAGTAACCCGCGCTGGTTTCACAGCCGGGTGAATCGCGGTTACCCAGAGGGTACACGGTTGCTACCGTTGCATCAGCACGGGACCGGGCTTCCGGCGCGTCAGCATTGACCGCCAAAAAATGCCGAAAGGCGTCACAAAAAGGGAGTCCGCCTCGGGAAGGAACCGGGTCTGGCAAGACTCGTGAAACTTCCGAAATGCTGGCGATCCGCCAACACGGCACCGCCGGCTTGTGAGCAAAAGGCAACCTGAGAGGTAAGAGGCCAGACCCGTGGCGCCGGGTCAACGCGCCGCGCAAGCGGCGGCAGCCCCGGTGCTAAGTGGTCAAGACGCGAACAGTCAGTCACAAGCGTGTCTTGGCCTGGTTCGCCAGCCGGCGTCCGCAAACGCCAGCCGAAGCGAGCCAAGAGGCCTCACTCAACACGCCAGCCGCCGTGAGGCGCTGGCCGGCCCTGCTATGAGGCCGGAAACTCCGCTTGCCGTGGAGAATGGCGTCGGGAAGCTGGCGGCCAAATTGGCGCCTAACTGCCAGCATCGGGAAAGAGAGTGTGGCGAACTCCCACTCCCACTTTTGTCCCCGCCGGTCGCAAGGCCGGCGGGGGCTTCTGTTTTCAAGCAACAAAGGGGCATTCCAGAGGCATCGTTTGGCCGGGGGAGCAGCGTTGCGCTGATTGAAGCAAGCAGTTTTTGTTTTGGGAATGAATGAAAGAACGCTAGGCTTTCTGGCAATCGCCCATTCCATGAAATCCATGTTATTCCGCCCCGTGCTCACTGTCGCTTTCCTTGTCCTGGCTGCCTCGCAGACATGGGCGGGAAAGTCGGACAAAACCTTGGATATTTACTGGATCGACTCCGAGGGCGGGGGATCGACATTGATTGTGACGCCGAATGACGAGTCGGTGCTAATTGACGCCGGCAATCCGGGAGGGCGCGACTCCGGGCGCATTTACCAAGCCGCGCAACTGGCCAAATTGACTCGCATCGATCACCTGGTCACCACACACATGCACATGGACCATTTCGGGGGCGCGGCCGAGGTGGCGTCCATGCTGGCGGTGGGGACGGTCTATAACAACGGCATTCCAGACCGCGATCCCGATGGCAATTCTGCCGACACGCGCTGGCCCCTGGTGAGCAAGCCGTACCGGGAGTTCAAGGCGGAGAAGCGGGTGGTGATCAAACCGGAGGATACGATTCCTTTGCGCAGGGTGGACGGAAAGAGCGCGCCAAAACTGAGCCTGAAATGTTACGCGGCGAAACAGCAGTATGCGACCGCCCCGGCGGGCGCGAAGTCGAACCCGCTTTGTGGCGAGGCGGCCACTCATGACAAGGATACTTCCGACAATGCCAACAGCATCGCGTTGGTATTGCAATTCGGCGATTTCCGATTCTTTGATGGCGGTGATTTGACGTGGAACACCGAGGCGGGGCTGGTTTGTCCCGTCAATCGCGTTGGCGCCGTGGATGTGTACCAGGTGGATCATCACGGCCTGGATGTGAGCAATAACCCGCTACTGGTTCGCAGCCTGGCTCCGACGGTGTCCGTCATGAACAACGGATCAACCAAGGGCTGCGGCGCGGAGACGTTCCGAACCTTGAAAGGCACGTCGAGCATTCAGGCGATGTACCAAGTGCATCGCAACACGCGCGCCGATTCGGAAAACAACACCGCTAGCGAGAATATCGCCAACCTTGAGGCGCAGTGCCAGGGGAACTTTATCAAGCTTTCAGTGGACCCAACGGCCAAGACCTACACCATCAGCATCCCGGCCACTGGCGCGAAGAAGACTTACAAGGTGACGGCAAAATAGCTGGCGTCAGAAAAGAAACGTGCGCCCTTCCGTATTGGGGTCCTCGACCAACTGGCGGCGGGCCAACTCGCTGAAGAGGCCGGGCTGGTTGAGCAGGTCCTGGTAGGTTCCGGTTTGCACCACGCGACCGTTTTCCATGACGAAGATGCGGTCCGCGTTGATGATGGTGCTCAATCGGTGGGCGATCACGACCCGCGTGGCTTGAAGCTTTTCCAGGCTCTCACTGACAATCGCCTGCGTGCGATTGTCCAGGGCGCTGGTGGCCTCGTCGAACAACAAGATACGGGGCCGGAACACGATGGCCCGCGCGATCATCAGCCGTTGCTGCTGGCCGCCAGAAAGCACGCCACCACCGGCGGGGACGACCGTGTGCATGCCCATCGGGAAGTTGCGAATGTCCTCGTCCAATCCCGCCAGCCGCGCGGCTTCCCAGGCATCCTCCTCGGTGAGCGGCAGGGAGCCGGTGATATTGGAGAGAATGGAGCCAGCCATCAATTTGCTGGACTGCAACACCACGCCGATTTGGCGTCGCACGGCTGTGGTGTCCAACTCGGCGAGGTCCTGACTGTCAAAATGAACGACGCCATTTTCCGGGCGGTCGAAGCCCAGCAGGAGACGCATCAATGTGGATTTTCCGGAACCGGAAGGCCCCACCACGGCCACGAATTCTCCCGGGCGGATTTCCATGGAGACGTCGTGCAATACCAGGGGAAGGTGGGGGCTGTAGCGATAGCTGACGTGGGTCAACTCAACCCGGCCCGCCAATGTTCCCGGATCCGTTTTTGCCAGGTTGACCTCGGGTGGAGTCTCGAGAATGGGCCGGACCCGTTCAAAAAGTGGAACGATATTCAGGGCCGAGGAGAGCGCGAGGGTCATCATCAGCATGGGCGCGAGGAACGCGGTAAATGCCGAGGTGAAGGCGAGAAAATCACCGGTGGAGATGGGCGAGGTCTTGTTCCAAAGGGAAACCGTCCAAAACAGGACGGCGGAACTCATCAGCGGAAACACGGCATTGAACACTTGCAAGTGGTTGCCGATGGCGCGTGAACGGCAGGCCAGTTGTTTTTGCCTCGCGAAAGTGCCCGCCCAGGCGGAGAAAGCGAGCAACTCGGCCCCCGCGACACGCAATTTGGTGATGCCCGTGAGGAATTGCAGAACCACTCCCGCCAATTGCCCCTGGACCCGCGTGATCTGCCGCTGATGGCGCAATTGCAACGCGCCCGCCCCCAAGGTGACAAGCAACGCGATGGCGATCAGTCCAATTGCCACTCCGGCCAGGCGCGCGCTGTAATAGAACAGGAGACCGAGATTGGTGGTCGCGAAGGCGTTGCCCAGCACGGCGGTGATCACCGTGGCCGAGGCGATCTGGCGGATTTGGTTGATGCCGGTCGCGCGCTCGGCAAGCTCGCCGGAGGTGAACTGGCGGAAAAACGGGACGGGCAGTTTCAGAAGCCGGTCGATTACCGCCGACTGGATGGATTGGTCCAATTTCCCCTCCACGCGCAGCAGCGCGACCGCGCGGGTCAGGTCAAAGATCGCAATGGCTATCGCCGCCACCACCAGTCCCAAGGTGACTTGCCACAACTGCGTCCGCTCGGCCTCGGGAACAAGCGTGCCGAATATTTTGCCAATGGCCAGCGCGGGCAACAAACCGAGCAAACCACTGGCGGCGCCCATGAGCGCGTAAAGGAACAGGTCGTTCCCAAGACCGTGCGCGCCAAAGCGGAGCACTTGCCAAAGCGTCAACGCCTCGTCACTGAACGACCGGTAGAAACACCAGGCAAAGCCATCGATTTTTGCGGCGATTTCCTCGTTCACCAACTGCCGGGAAGAATCGGCCGGGTTGCGAATTTCATACTGGCCATTCCGGGTCGGCAAGAGGGTGACGGGAACTTTGCCCCCGGTGAGGTAGCCGATCAACGGTCCCGCCTCCTCGCGCCACCACTTGCCCCGGAGGCTTACTTTGCGCAGGCGAATGCGCGAAGCCTTGGCGATGGCGCCCAGGGGATCGCGCAGCGTCTGACCTTTGGCCAGTTCCGGGGGCGGATGAATCGCAATTCCAGCGGCCTCGCCCATCCACTGGCAGGCAACGTAGGTCGGATCCTTGAAAGCCCCGGTTGGCTGGTCCTCCCATTCGTCCACCACGGTGGCGAGACGCCGCAACGCCTTTTCGCCCGCGCGACGGCCGGCGGCGGCGCGGTCCTTGAGGCGATTGTACTCGTCCACTTCCGCAAGACGTTTGTTGACCGCCTCGCAACGAAATACCACCTCCGAGAGCAGGGCCAAACCATGCCACAGGCCCGGCCGGTTGAGCACAGTTCGCGTCTCGGCGACGACAACCTTTGATCTTCCCAGGGCCTGCAACCAGGCGTCTTGCGAAATGGGAAACAAAACGGATTCCCCGGCGAAGGGAACATCCTCCATACCGATGAAAAGGAGGTCACCCTCAAGACAGGCGATCCAAAGCACACCGCGTTTGGAGCGGAACCGCGCGCTTTCCCGGACCTCCACCTCCGGCGCGGGCTCGAGGATCATCTCCGTGCGGGGATTGACATCCTTGGCCACCCCCAAGGAAAGGCCGGCGACCCAGCCGTCCACCAGGCTGGCGATTTCACTGGTCAAGGCAGGATTTTCCGCCCATTCCCGCAAGCGATGGACCGGCAGCTTGCGCAGATGAGTGTTCACCATGCCCACCGCGAGAAACCCCCGGCCCCTCCCGTGAGTTCGCGAGTCCATGCCGAACAACGCCTCGCCCGCGCGCACGGAGAAAAAATGGAAGCGAGTTCCGGTCGCCTGGCCGTTCTCCACCCGTACTGAGAAAACCTCCACGCTGCCCGATTCGACGAACCAGACGGACGATGGATCGTCGAGCAGGAACGGGGTGTTGCCGCCCACGACCAGCGCCTGGCCTTCCGAAATGAGCAATTGGTGCAGGCTGGAGGGCATCTTAATCGGTCAGGCTTTGATCAGCTCGGCGTAAAGCCCGGGTTGCGCGACCAGTTGGGAGTGTGTGCCCCTTTGCACAATTTTGCCTTTGTCCATCACTATAATTTCGTCGCAATCCCGAATGGTGCTGAGGCGATGCGCGATGATTACACAGGTGCAGCCGCGGCGCCGGAGGTTCTCGTCGATCATTTTTTCCGTTTTGGGGTCCAGCGCGCTGGTGGCCTCGTCCAGCACAAGAAGGGTCGGGCTGTTGACCAGCGCGCGCGCGATCTCGATCCGCTGGCGCTGGCCGCCGCTGAAGTTCCGTCCGCTCTCCTCGACCTGGCTATCGTAGCCGCTTTGCCGCTCGGCGATGGCGTCGTGGATGCACGCGTCCTTGGCCGCCTGCACCAGGCTGGCCTCGTGGACGGTCGCGTCCCAAAGCGTGAGATTCTCGCGCATGGTGCCCTCGAACAGGAAAATCTCCTGATCCACCAGCGCGAGCGAGTTGACCAGCACTGCACGCGGGATTTCGCCGCGCGGCTTGCCATCAAGCAGCACTTGGCCTTCCCAAGGCTCATAGAAGCCGGTGATGAGCCGGGAGACCGTGGATTTTCCGCAACCGGTGGAGCCGACGAGCGCCACGCGTTCCCCGGGCTTGACCACGAGCGAGAAGTTTTCAATCAAAGGAGGTTCAAGGCGACTGTAGCCGAAAGTCACATTTCGCAACTCCAGTTGGCCGCTGAGCTTGAAAAGATTCTTGGGAATGTCCGTCGCAAGGCCGGAGGCGGCTGTGCTGGCATCCACCGGATAGCGCAGGACGTCGTCCAGGCGCTTCAAGCCGCCCTCCACATTTTGCACCGAGGAGCCGAGCGTCACCAGGCGGTTCACCGGCTCGAGAAAACTTGCCATCAAGCTTTGAAAGGCAACCAGCATGCCCAGCGTCAACCGGCCGTCCATGACCAGAAAGCCGCCAGTGCCGAGCACGATGGCGTTGTTGATGGCGGTGAGAAACACTGGCGCGACGGTCAAAAGATTGTTTGAGGCGCCGAGCCGCTGTTGCGCATTGAGCGCCTTCGCGTGATACCCCGCCCAGCGCGCGAAAAAGTCGGACTCCGCGCCCGTTGCCTTCAACGTCTCGATCATTTGCAAGCCGGACATGGTGGTGCCCATGAGCTTGCCCTGCTCCTGCAGAAGGCGCTGGTTGGCGTCCTTCCGGCGTCGCGAGATCTGTCGAAAAATGATGAAGTTCAACGTGGCGATCACGATGCTGAGCAACGTCAGCCAGCCGCTATATTGCAGCATGACGAGCAGATAGAAGGTGATCGTGACCAGGCCGAGGATGTGAGTGGCCAGTTGGCCGGAAAGCAATTGCGCGACTTGGTCATTGAGCGCGACCCGCGTGCTGATCTCGCCACTGTGGCGTTGGGTGAAGAAAACCACGGGCAGCCGCAACACATGCCAGAAGAACTGGCTCGCCGAGGTGAGGGAGAGTTTCGTCTCCAGGCGCAACAGGTAATGCTGTTGCACCCAGGTAAGGGCCGCGCGGAGCAGGGCGGTCAAGACCATGCCGAGCAGCAGAGGTTTGATCCAGTCATCCCGGCCCTGAATCAAGAATTCGTCCACGAAAACCTTCGAAAAGACCGGCACGACCAATCCGGGAAGGACCAGCGCCAGGCTGGCCAGCACGACAAAGATGAGCGCCTGCCCGTTGCCGGTCATCCGCCGGCGCAGCGCGGCCACGACTCCTTGCGTGTCCCCGCCGCGTTGAAATTGCGGTCCTGGCTCGAAGGTCAACACGACACCGGTGAAAGCCTGGTCAAACTCCTCGAAAGTGACCGTGCGGGGGCCGGTTCCCGGATCATTCAGATAGACCCGGTCGTTCCGGTATCCTTCCAGCACCAGGAAGTGGTTGAAATTCCAGAAAATGATGGCCGGCAAGGGCAGTTCCGCAATTTCCTCCAGACCTTCTTTTCGGAACCCCTTTGCGACCAGACCATATTCGCGAGCCGCCTTTACGACGTTGACGGCTTTGCTGCCGTCACGCGACACGCCGCACGCCACGCGCAATTGCTCCAATGGCACAAAGCGCCCGTGATAGGCGAGAATGATTCCCAGCGCGGCGGCTCCGCATTCCACCGCCTCCATTTGCAAAACGGTCGGTGTGCGGAAGCGCTTCCCGCCGGCGGGGGGAGCCGGTTTCGAGGTCGAGGCCGGAGGAGTCGCCGGGGCGGTGGCGGGCGTGGAGAGGCTCGCCATGCGTCAAATTCCGAGGAACCCGCGCAAAGCGGGAATCACCAGAGTGATCGGCCGTTGCTCCGCCACGACAATATTTGCGGAGCACAAGGTGCCGGAGTGAATCTGGTTTGGAGGACCTTGAGACGAAGACCAGCGAAAGCCGCTGGGAGTTTTGGGATCTTTGACGATCGTCGCGTATAACGTGATCGGGGCATCGGAGCCGGAAAGCCGTTGCACCAATTGCTCGTTCTCCAGCACGGACATCATGGATTGCCGGGTCGCCGGATAGTCGGCCACGAACTTCACCTTCCCAATCATGTAACCGTGTTCCTCCACCCGGTAGGAGCCGGGCGCGATTTGAATTGTCATTCCCGGCGACACTCGCTTGCCGTCGGAGGCATTGAGATACATCACCGCCTCCAAGTCGCTTCCCTCGGCCTCCAAATTGAAGATCGACGTGCCGGTCGCCAGCAAGTCTCCCGGCTTTGCCGCGACTTCGATGACCCGTCCCTCGCGCGGACTGACCAGCGTGGTGGTCACCGACAATTCTGATTCCAGTTCCCGGACGCGCCGCTCCGCCTCGTTGATTTTGATCTGGCTCGCGAGCACATCTTTCTCATTTTGGTTCTTGAACTGAAACTCCCGGTTGGCCAAGTCCTTAAGATCCCCCCGGGCGGTGTCAATTTGCTGTTGCACGGAGTAAAAATTCTGTTTGGTGGTCAACAATGTTTGCTTGGTGATCAGGCCGCGCTCCAGCAGACGGTTTTGGTTGGTCAGCTTTTCCTCCAGCCAGGTGACCTGCTCCTGCAGGTCCTTGATCATGCGTTCCTGGTTGGCCCGCTTGTGCGCAATGAGGTCGATCTCCCGCAGGCTGTCCTTGCTGGTGAACTCGGTCAACTGCTCGTGCTGGCGGCGGAATTCCGCCAATTGAGTTTGCGCGTTGGTGATTTGCTCGGTCAGTTGGGGCCGGTCGATCCTGGCCAGCACTTGGCCCGCTTTTACCACAGTGCCAACGGGAGCGAGAACACTTGCCAGTT
>CAZMLP010000886.1:0-5172 GCA_964566745.1 uncultured Verrucomicrobiota bacterium
CCTCAGCGCGAGCAGCATCTGGCGCAGCTCGCACAACCACCACCACAACCACAACTCGAAGCTCAGGGGGGCGCACATCGGGTCTTTTCCGATCATGACCAAGGCGCAGTATTTGAGCTCCTCCCGTGGCAAGCGCTTCAAGTATCTCTTCGTCCGGCATCCGCTCACGATTCTTTTCGGCTACCTGTTCATGTTCGTTTACGGGATGTGCCTGAACCCGTTTTTCAATAATCCGCGCAAGCACGTCGATTGCCTGGTCGCCCTGGTTTGCCATGTCCTGATCGGGATCGGCCTGGCGTATTTCTTTGGCTGGAAGGGTCTGGTGCTGGCCCAAACGGCGCCGCATTTCATGGCGTACGCCATTGGCAGCTACCTGTTTTACGCCCAGCACAACTTCCCGTCCGCCTCCTTTAATGACAAGGCGGGCTGGACTTACGAGAAGGCCGCGCTGGAATCCTCCAGCTACATGAAGATGAGCCCCGTGATGGCATGGTTCGCGGGCAACATCGGCTACCATCATGTCCACCATTTGAACGCGCGCATCCCGTTTTACCGCCTGCCGGAGGCGGTCCGCGCCACGCCGGAGTTGCAGTCCCCCAGGATCACCTCCCTCAGCCCGGTCGATATTTTCCGCTGCCTGCGCTTGAAAGTGTGGGACGCGGAGGCGCAGCAATTCATCGGCCTGCGCGATCTTTACCGCGGTCAGGATCATTTGAACCTCGCCGCGGCTGCGCAGCCTCCCCCGAAAACGTAGCAACCCTGGCGGCAACCCAACTCCCCATTTCATGGCCTTTACCCTCGCCCACATCGCGCAACAAATCCGGGGGGAAGTCCTTGGGGACGCGTCCATTGAAATCACCGGCCTGGCCACCGCCGAGAACGCGCAACCCGGCGACCTCGCCTTCGCGGAGAAGGCGGAATATTTCGCGGTGGCGGAGCAAGGCCAGGCGGGAGCCATTTTGGTTTCGGGAGAATTCACTTCCGCCAGGAAACCGCTCATTCGGGTGGCGAACGCCCGCGTCGCTGTCGCGCGATTGCTGCCGCTGTTCTATCCGCCGGACGAGCAGCCCGGCGGGATCGATTCGAGCGCGAAGGTCGCGGCTTCCGCCAAGATTGACCCCACCGCTCACGTCGGCCCCGGCTGCGTCATCGGCGCCCGGGTTCAGATTGGCGCGCGTTCCGTTTTGATGGGCGGCAATCATGTGGGCCGCGACTCGAAAATCGGCGAGGACACCCGCCTGTTTCCGAACGTCGTGCTCTATTATCGGACGCAGATTGGCAACCGCGTCGCCATTCACGCCGGTGCCGTGATCGGGTCCGATGGCTATGGTTACGTGTTTGACGAGGGCCGGCACCGCAAGGTTTTGCAAGTGGGCAACGTGGTCATCCATGACGATGTGGAAATCGGCGCGAACGCGGCAATTGATCGCGCGGCGCTCGGCTCCACTGTGATTGGCCAGGGCACCAAAATCGACAATCTCGTTCACGTCGCCCACAACGTGGTGATGGGCAATCATTGCCTCGTGATGGGCCAGGCCGGTTTTGCCGGGAGCACTCGCCTCGGTGACTATTGTGTGGTCGCCTCGCAATCAGGCGTCGCCGGGCACCTGAAGCTGGGCCGGCAATCGACCATCGGCGCGAAATCGGGAGTGATGCGCGATGTGCCCGATGGCGGCACGGTGCTGGGCATCCCTGCCCTGCCCGACAAGCAAACCAAGCGCCAATGGATCGCCGCGCAGCAATTGCCGGAAATGATCAAGCGCCTGCGGGAGTTGGAAAAGCAAGTGCAGGAGTTGATGGCGAAGGGAGCATAACCGTCTGGAAATCCGGTCATGAGTCCCTCCCCTCAAGCACCCCAGGGGTGAGACGCGGGCCAGGGATATTTTGGTCCTTTGGCAGTCACCGCCAGAATGCCCTTTGGCCTTGATTTCCGGGGCACGGGAATGAACGCTGGTTTTCCTATGAGTTCCCGTTTGTGTTCACGCTTTTTATTATGGCTGTTGGCTGTGACGTTGACCGGCACGATCACGGTCACGGTCGCGTTGGCAGCCTCCCCGGCCGATCCTGAAAAGAAGGACGAGCCGAAAAAGGAGGAGAAAGCCGACGACAAGAAGGATAAAAAGGACGAAAAGAAAGAGGACGAGAAAAAAGAAGGCTCCATCAAGCCGTACGAGAAGGTCATCACGAAGGAGGCCAAGTCGAGCAGCGGTGTCTTCGCCGTCCACCGGATCGACGAGAAGCTTTATTTCGAGATTCCCACCAACCGGCTCGGCAAGGAATTCCTCTGGGTGTCGCAGATCGAGAAGACGGACGCCGGGTTCGGCTATGGCGGCGGCACGCCGGTGAATGACCGCGTGGTGCGCTGGGAATTGCGGGACAAGGACATCTTGCTGCGCGACGTGCATTACGCGATTCGCGCGGACGTCACCGACTCCATCCGGCACGCGGTAGAGTCCACCTCGCTGGAGCCGATCATCCGCAAGTTTCCCGTGCTGGCCTGGGGCACGAATCACGAGGCGGTGATCGAGGTGACCGATTTTTTCACCACGGACGTGCCGGAATTTAGCGCGAAGAAGCGCCTGAACGCCACGGGCGTGGACAAAGGGCGCTCGTTTATCGAAAAGGTCAAGGCGTTCCCCGAGAACATCGAAACCAAGGTCACACTGACTTACACCCTGAACACGGACAATGCCGCCGGCCGGAGCGATCCCTCGCAGAGCGCGGTGTCTGTGCTGCTGCATCACAGCATGGTGAAGCTGCCGGATGTGCCGATGCGCCCGCGCGTGGAGGATTCGCGGGTTGGGTTCTTTAACGTTGCCTTCGAGGACTACGGCCTCTCCGACCAGCGTGTGAAACAGGTGCGCTACATCACCCGCTGGCGCCTGGAGAAGAAGGACCCGGATGCCGCCGTCTCCGAGCCAAAGAAACCGATCGTGTTTTACCTGGGACGCGGCGTGCCGGACAAATGGCGGCCGTGGGTGAAAAAAGGCATTGAAGCGTGGCAACCCGCATTCCTGGCGGCGGGCTTCAAGAACGCGATTATTGCGAAAGACGCGCCAAGCGTCGAGGAGGACCCCGATTGGGACGCGGAGGACGCGCGTTACTCCACCATCATGTGGCTGCCCTCAACCATCGAGAACGCGATGGGACCTCATGTCCACGATCCGCGCAGCGGCGAGGTGCTGGAGGCCGACATCCTGATGTATCACAACTCGCTGAAACTGGCCCGCGACTGGTATTTCACCCAGGCCTCGCCGATGGACTCGCGCGCGCAGAAGCTTCCCCTGCCCGATGATCTCATGGGCGAGCTGCTGGCCTATATCGTCACCCATGAGGTGGGCCACACGCTGGGATTTCCGCACAACATGAAGGCCAGCTCGTCCTACACCATCGAGCAATTGCGCAGTCCGGACTTCACCGGAAAATTTGGCAACGAGGCCTCCATCATGGATTACGGCCGATTTAACTACGTCTCGCAACCCGGCGACAAGGCGCGACTGATTCCGATTGTGGGGCCGTATGACTTTTTCGCCGTCGCGTGGGGCTACACGGAATTCAAGGGCGCGACGAACGCCGCGCAAGAAAAGGTGATGCTCGACACGATGATCGCGCGGCAAATCACCGATCCGACCTTGCGTTTCGGCAACGCTAACCCGGACGAGGACCCCTCCGCGCAGACCGAGGATCTCGGCTCCGACCCCGTAAAAGCGACCGAGCTCGGGTTGAAGAACATCAACCGCGTGGCGGATTTTCTGGTCAAGGCGACGTGCGGCGAGAACGAGGACTACGACTTGTTGCGCAACATGTATGACCATTTGATGCGCCAGCGGGACCAGGAGTTGAACCATGTGGTCGGTGTCGTTGGCGGCGTGGTTTACAACAACATTTGGTATGGCCAGGGCGACCGGCAGTACGAGCCAATTCCGGGTGCGCGGCAGCGCGAGGCCGTGGCGTTCCTGATGCAAAATGGATTCCAAACGCCGACCAATCTGCTCGATCGGGCGATTCTGGCGCGGCTCGAGTCCACGGGCGGAGCGGACCGGGTGCTGGCGAGCCAGCGGCGCTTGCTAAACCGGCTGGTCAACGACCGGCGGGTGAAACGCATGGCCGAGCTGGCGATTCACGCCCAAGGCGCGCCTTATCTGCCCGCGGATTTGTTGACCGACCTGCGCGCCGGAATTTGGAGCGAGTTGAGGGCTGGCGTGGTGGAGATTGATTTATACCGGCGCGATCTTCAGCGCGCCCACACGGAGTTGCTGATCAATCAATTGAACCGCGATGAGGCGAGCTCGGATCTCCCCGCCTTGGCGCGCGGCGAGTTGAAAAGCATTCTCACGGCTGTTCGCAGCGCGGAAAGCAAGGCGCGGGACCGCTCGACCTATCTCCATTTGCAGGATCTCGCCTATCGTATCGATCACGCGCTCGATCCCAAGCCTCGGGGCTATTGGTCGAGGCCGGTGGGTTAACCAAGTCCCCTGCCCTAATATTTTGCCCTGGAAATGAATCGAACTCGCGCGGACGCGTCTGCCTTATTCATGACGCGACACGTCATTCCAGTATTGTTTGCCGCAAGCCTGTCCTTTCTGGCGGGATGCGGCGAGCATCGCAGCCCCTTCAGCGAGCCGGCAACTACGGCGCCCGCCACGCGCGCCGTGAAAGTGGCGCGTGCTGTCGAGACGCCGATTGACCGCGTGGTGCCGGTGGTCGGCAACCTTTTGCCGCAGGACGAGGCGGTCCTCAGCATGAAGGTTGCGGGACGCGTGGAGAGCATTCTGGTGGACCTCGGCGCCACGGTGACCAAGGGGCAATTGCTGGCGCGCATTGAGCCGCGCGATTACGAGTTGAAACTCAAGCAGGCCACCGCCCTGCTGGCCCAGGCGCGGGCGCGCATGGGCCTGACACTCGAGGGCGCGGACGACCACGCGGATATCGAGGCCACGAGCACGGTAAAACAGGCGCGCGCCGTGCTGGACGAGGCCCAGAAAAACCGTGACCGGGTGAGCGCGCTCTCGAAGCAGGGAATCATTTCGCAATCCGAATTGGAAACAGCCGACGCCGGTTACTTAATTGCCTCGAACAAATACCAAGACGCCTTGGTGGAAATTCGCGACCGCCAGGCCCTGCTCTCCCAAAGGCGGGTGGAATACGACATTGCGCGCCAGCAGCTCGCGG
>CAZMLP010000887.1:0-5011 GCA_964566745.1 uncultured Verrucomicrobiota bacterium
CGCCACCCGCTACGTCAAGGATGGCCAGGTGGACAGTGACTACCCGATTGTGATCGGCGGTCGCAACTTTGGCTGCGGAAGCTCGCGCGAGCATGCCCCGATCGCGCTGGGCTCGGCCAAATGCCGCGTGGTGGTGGCCGAGGGGTTTGCCCGGATTTTCTTCCGCAATTGCGTCGCGACCGGCGAGCTTTATCCCTGCGAGTGCCAGGAGCGTCTTTGTGACGTCCTCAAGACCGGCGACGTGGTGACGGTGGACCTGGATGCCGCGACCGTGACGGTGAAGGCGACCGGCAAGGTCTATTCCCTCAAACCGTTGGGTGATGTGCGACCGGTAGTGGATGCCGGCGGGCTGTTCAACTACGCCCGCAAGAGCGGCATGATCGCCGCGTAAAGGCGCCTTTCAAGGCTTAAACCACAGGCTCCGAAAACTTCTCTGGTCCGGCCGGCTCTCCTGGCAGCGCGAGCCGCGATTGGAGGACGTGCCGTCATCGCTCAGGAGTTGGATTTTCTCCGCGCCGGTGTCCGGATAAATGACCAGCGCCTCCGCGTTGAAGTGGCGGAACACCGCTCCTTCTATCTTTCCCGCTTTGGCCGACTTGCCGTCCCACTGATAGAGGACCGGCTGGCCACCCCCGTGATACGAGCCGCCGATGATATAGTATGTGCCGCCCGCCTGCGCGAGGTCCCGAATGCCGTTGCCCTCCAAATCCACCAGCAGCGGATCGCCGAAGCGCGCCGTGGCGCCGTTTGCCACTTCGACCGGATTGAGCAGTGGTGCCAGCATAGCCTTGTCACCCGGCAGGGGATTGCGAAAGCCGATGAGCAGACGGCCGTCGGGAGTGGCGGTCAGCCCTTCAATGTTCAGCCCCCCTTTCTCCTTGGGCGCCAGCCGTTCCGCCTGGCGCAGTCGGAATTGCCGGTAGCGGGAATCCGCCGCGAGATCCACCATCAAATCATGGTAAGGGCGGCCAGTGGTCTGGAAGGTCAATCGGCCGCCGTTGGTGGCAATTTCCGTCGCAAAGAAGGAATGCCGTTCCGGCCGGAGCTTGCCATCGGGGTTGCGCCCGTGCGAGCCAATCCAATAGACCCGGTTGCCAATTTTTGCCGCCCCCTCGATGTCCGCCTCGGCGGGCTTGCCGCCGACGGCCAAAAAGTCGTTCAAATCCGTGACGGATTCCGGGGCTCCAGGCCGGTCCCGCCGGTAAATGCGCAGGCGGTTGTCCTCGTCACTGCCCACCGCGAAATGGGTCGCGTCCAGCGCCACCGCCGCCGACGCGCCACAGCAACCCTGGTATGCGTCCATCCGCGCCTTGTCTTTGGCCGCCAACTGTGTTAGCGTCGCGCACAGTAAAACCGTGCCGGCCACTGGCGTGAGGCGGTCCAGCCATCGTCGGACGTTCGATATGAAATGAGTTCGGCTCATCCGGAATAAACAGTAAACGTTGCGCGTCCAATTTTGGTCTATGAATAAAAGCTTCGCCGCAAAAAAAATCCTGTCAACCGGCCCTTTGGCGCTGGCGCTCCTCTTCTGCGCCGTGACACTGTTTGGCTCGCGCCAGCCAGCCACTGCCGCCGCGAGCGGCTCCCGCAAGGCCGCTCCCGCGTGGGAATTGAAGGATGTGGATGGCAAAAAGGTCAAATCCTCGGATTTCAAAGGCAAAGTGGTGATTCTGGATTTTTGGGCCACCTGGTGCGGCCCCTGCCGGGCGGAGATTCCCTCGTTCATTGAGTTGCACAAGCAATATGAAAAGGACGGCCTGGTGGTGATTGGTGTTTCGTTGGATGACGGGAGCAAGCCGGTCAAGAAGTTCATCGCCAGCGAGAAGATCAACTATCCTATCGTGATGGGGAATGACTCTGTGACGGGCGACTTTGGCGGTGTGGAGGTGATTCCGACAACTTTCGTCATCGATCGCGATGGCAAGATTGTCAGCAAGCACGTCGGAGTCACCCAAAAGGCGGAATTCGAGGCGGAAATCAAACCTCTGCTCGCGGCTGGGAAATAAACCCGCGTTTCCTTTGTCCTAACACCGCGTCGGAATTCATGCCTGCCGGGCTATGCCGGGCCGGGGCTTTTTGGGCAATTTATCATGGAAATCACCAACGAAAAAGAAGGCGACGTCCTGGTTCTCACAGTGAAGGGCGATTTGAATTCCCACACCTCACCCCAATTTGAGCAGGTCTTGCTTCCCGCCATCGACTCAGGGCAGTCGCTGGTGCTCATCGACGCGGCCGGCATGAATTACATCAGCAGCGCGGGGCTGAGAGTGATCTTGAAAGCCCGGCAGAAGTTGGCGCCAAAAAAGGGGAAGATGGCGATTTGCTCGTTGCCGCCCATGGTTCAGGACGTTTTTGAAATGGCTGGCTTCTCCGGTGTGCTGCCGTTGGCGAAAACCCGCGCGGACGCCCTCCGCGCGCTGCACGCGTGATTCAAGGGGCCAGATCTCATGAGCACAAAATTTCCCTGGGCATCCGATTACCTCAAAAATTACGGCCACGCCAAAGAGGAGTTTGGCGACTGGGTGGACCGTTATTTGTACTTCACAGAACAGGGTGATCCATTGGCGGACGCGCTCGTCGCGGAATTGGCGGGTCTGCCCAAGGAGGAGGGTCACCAACTGCTAACCAAGGCGATTGAGGAGGGTTTGAGTTCCATACCGGATCCGCCACCCGCGCTGCGCGCCTTCTTCCAGGAGGTGGAGCGCGTGCCGTTTTGGGTGGATTGGGACTTGATGAAAAAGGGAAGCGACACCTTTTTTCTCAACGCCAATTTGTTCCTGATGGCCTTCGTGGCCCATGTGCTGCCGGTCGGTTTCTGCACGAACATCAACAAACCGTTCCTCATCACCGGCCGGCTGACCACGATGGGACCCAACCGCCTCCGGGCCAACAACCGGCAGCTCGTGGAGAGCTTCATGCCGGACGGGCTGCGGCGGTTCGGGGATGGCTACAAGCTCTCGCTGCGCGTGCGGGTGGTGCACGCGCAGGTGCGGCGCCTGTTGCAAGCCTCGCCAGAATGGGATCGCGCGGCGTGGGGATTGCCCTTGCACTCCGCCCACATGGCCTATGCCTACGCGGCATTTTCCGCCGTGCTCTTCAACACAGCCAGGAACCTCGGCGCGGATGTCGGGCCGGTGGACGAGGCGGGGTTCATGGCGGTGTGGCGTTACCAAGGGTTTTTGCTGGGCGTGCCGGTGGAGTTTCTGGTTTCGGACGTGGCCTCCGGCCTTCGGATCCAGCAGGTCGGCTGGTTCGTGGAGCCGGGCATCGATGACAACGCCCGGCTGATTGTGAACGCGATGGTGCATGCCTCGCCGATTGTCGCGGGCGTCGAGGATCCCGAGGAGCGGCGCAACCTTTCGCAGCTCATGTATAATGTTTCACGCGGATTGATCGGCGACGAGATTGCGGACGACTTGAATTTTCCGCGTTTTAAAAAGCAAATCACTCCCGACTCGATCCGCCTCAAAACGAAGGCCCGGCAGTTGCTGGCCAAACTCACGCCGCACGGCCAGGACAAGATTCGCATGCAGAACCTGGAAACCCTGTTCACGGCCTCGGCGTTCCAAAAAGGCGGCTTTATGGATTATTCCCTGCCGCAGCATGTCAAAGGCTGGATTCAGCACGTGGATTAGGCCTGATAATAGCCAGGCGCCTGTCGGCTTGAATTTCAAGGCCGTCCGGGACATATTCCCTCGTGCCCGGGGTGATTCGCACAGAGCGTTCCTTTGAGTTGCCGTTTGCCTGCGGCCAGCTCTGGCCCATCCTTGCCAAGACCGACTGGATCAACCGCGCCATCGGGCTGCCTCCCGTTCATTACGAGATTACCCCGTTGCGGGAAGGGGGCACCAAAGTGATGGGCAAGGCCAAGTTCTTCGGAATGGCCCTGCATTGGGAGGAAAAGCCGTTCGAGTGGATCGAGAACGATTTTTACCACGTTCACCGGGTTTACGAGGGCGGACCGCTTGTTGAGGCCAAGCTCGGCATGGTGTTTCGCGAGCATGGCAAGGCGCGCACGCAAGTGCTCGTCTTCAGCGAGCTGACCCCGCGCCATGCCGTCGGCGCGATGATTTCCAAGACGCTTATCGCGCCAAAGGGGGACCGGGACATGGCGGCGGTGGTGGAAAATGTCCAGGCGTTCCTTTCGGGCGCCGAGAAGGAGCCAATTCCCAAATTGTCCGTCAGCGCGGTGGCCGAGGAAACGTTGACCGCCGGTTTGATGCGGGTCGCCAAGATGGGCATGCCGGCCAGCCTGATGATCCGGCTCGAGGCCATGCTGCGCGAGGCGCCGGACGCGGCGCTGGCGCACATCCGCCCGTTTGCCGTCGCGCGGGAATGGGGCGAGGACCGCTGGAAGGTGCTCCGGCTCTTCCTCCACGCCACGCGCGCCGGGTTGCTGGACCTGAACTGGTCGATTCTTTGCCCGAATTGCCGCTCCTCGCGCCAGCCGCCCGCCACCACGCTGGAGGACCTGACGCGCACCTCGCATTGCGAGGTCTGCAACATCCAGTATGACGCGGAATTCGACAAATCGGTCGAGCTGCGTTTTCGGGCCAACGGCGCGTTGCGCGCCACGGATCCGCAAACCTTCTGCCTGGGGGGCCCGGGTGGCAAACCGCACATCGTCAGCCAGATTCTCTTGCCGCCGGGCGCCCGGCGCGCGTGGAATCTGCCCGAGTTGACCGTCATCCACCGGCTCCGTTCCCCGCAGGTAAAACGCTCGGTTGTCCTCACCCCGGACGCGGAAACCAAGGTCATTTTCCCCACATTGATCCTCTGCGAGCCGGACAACTTCAAGGTGGTGACCGAGCGCGGGGGAAGCAGCCAGACGCTGATTTACGTGATGAACCCGAACCAGCACACTGTCCAGCTCGTGCTGGAGCGGATGGCTTGGGACGAGGACATCCTCACCGCCGCGCGCGTGACCAATTGGCAGGACTTCCGCGACCTGTTCAGCGCCGAGGTGCTCTCCTCCCGCGAGGAAATGTCCGTCGGTTACCAGGTGATCCTG
>CAZMLP010000888.1:0-2112 GCA_964566745.1 uncultured Verrucomicrobiota bacterium
ACCTGCTATGAACTCCGCCACCTCAGGGTGGGTGATTTTCACTCGCAATCTGCTGGCTGGTTTTCACCCGCAAAATGACATGCCTTGGCGAAGACGACCGGTCCGACCGCCTCCTTGAACGTCGGCTCGTGAATCAGCGCGCTCAGGTTGTCCTGATACGGCAGGCGCAAGGACGAGTCGTGCCTGTAGAGCCACTGGACCACCACTTCCAAGCCGCGCCGGGCATAGAAACACGCCGCCCGCGCGTCGGAATTCGCGAGCGACTCCGCCCGGCCCGCCGCCGCGTGCACGTCGCGCCATTCTCCTTCCAGGAAAACGAAGTTGGTAGATGCACCGGCCATTTGCGCGGCATATTTGCCAAAACCAATGGCCGAAGGCGAGACCGTTTCCAACTCCCCCGCAAGCGGGGCTGCTCAAGTTGGCTGTCCAGAGCCGAGATCGTGAACCATCGCCCAAAGCCGGTCGATCTCGCCTAGCTCGATTACTTGCAATGGTGTCAGGTTGTCGAAAGCCCGGTTCCGCTGGTGCAACCAACCCGGTATGCCTTCGGGTTTCACAATTTCCGCCAGCGCGTCCAGCAAGCGCCGCACCTCGTGCAACCGTCGCTTGGCGGGCTGGCTCGGCAATTTGCCGCTCGCCCACTCCGCCAGCGCGCGCAGGGAAAATCCCGTCAGCCGCCCCAATTCCTCGCGTTTGAGTTGGTAGGTTTCGCACAGTGCGTTCACGTCGGCGCCTTTTTTTGCGATCTCGCTCACCAGTTGATCCGCCAAGCCGGCCTCGTCATCCGGCCGCTCGTATTCTTTGCCCATTTCCACCAAGCCCGGATAAACTCCGGCTTCCTCCATTTTCCAGCCCGAGTGCGCATGCCCCGAATAAACGGTCTGGTGGACCTCGGTGGCCGCCGGGGCGAGTGTCTGCTTCGTAATTGTTTTCAGCGGGAGCGAATAAAGGCCCTTTGCCTTTGTTTTTCTGGCCATCTTGTTGTTCATATCTTCTCCCAAGGTATCCTCTCTCTCGCGTTCTTCAAGCATTTTTGCATGCAAATCTGCATCCACTACAGGCCGTGCCGAAACGGGATGTTTGCCTCATCAAGCGTTTCAATAATTGTCCCCGCACGCCGGTGACTCGGAAAATAGACGATGTTCACACCGTCTTTGCGCCGTGCGGAGGGCACGATCAACCCCTCCGCCAGATGCTCGAACGCCGCCCTCGCCAGCGCCTGGGTCAACGGCTCCCGGCCATTGGCCTGGTCCCCGGCCCAATCGCATTCCTCCATGTCCTGTCGCGTCACCCGGAGAACTTTGCGGGTCTCGGGGGCGGTCAAGTCCAACACCGCCTGAAGCTCCCAATGCATGCCGACCTGCAACTGCGTGAAGAAATCTGCCGGCCTCCATCCATAACGCAACCCCTTGTAATGAAGCTCGGCCGCCAAGGTCGCCGGGTCGGTGCTGGCATAGATCACCGGCATTAGCCCCTTCACATTCCAGCGGCCACCTGCCAGAACCGACCCCGCGCCAGTTAGCCGATACGGGCGGGACATCCAGCGCGGCGCGGACTGCCGCACAACATTTCCATGCCAAGAGGTGTAAAGCGATGGATGGACCGCCGGATCGAAGGCGCGGAACAACCTCGCGAAATCAGGATGAGCCGTCACGAATGACATAATTACGACAGGAGTGTTTCAGACGCCTAATTCATTTAGTCACCTCGGGACCGCTGTCCAGCAACTGTTTGGCCTTCCTCATGTGCCACACCAGGCGGTCGCGGGAACCGCAATCCAGTGCCCGCCCGCCGGTCAACATTCCCGAAAGAAAGAACGGGACAGATTTTCCGCCGACGATTCCCCAAAGGAGGCCATCGTCATCAAGTTCCTCCAAGCTGAATTCCGATTTCGCGATTTTCGAGGCGAATGCGTTGACCACGGCGACCATGCGGGGCTGGCAGGCATCCATGAGCCGCCGGGATAATTCGACCTGTCGTTTCGCGAATTTGTTTAGCAGCCCGTCAAAAAAGTCGATGGAATGATTGAACAAGGCGTGATGGGGAGCGTCGGAAAGGGATGGCGCTTGGACGACGCAAAGCAAAGCAGGCGGAACTTTTTATTCCGGTGGG
>CAZMLP010000889.1:0-2244 GCA_964566745.1 uncultured Verrucomicrobiota bacterium
CCTTGCTGGTGTTGGTCATCAGCATGTCGATGCGGCGCCGCGTCAGTTCCTTCCGCCAGCCGGGCGCGCTCAGGAAGTCCCGACCGAACGGGCGATCGCAGATGGCGAGGCCGTTGGCGGCGGCTTTCTTGAGCATGAGATGATCTTTCGGGGCGGCGATATGGAGCATGTGACCCCGGGTTTGCAACTGGCTGGCGAGTTCCAGCATCCAAGTGTTCACGCCACCCCAGCGGACGAAGGAAATGGCAAAGAGAATGTTCACGAAACGGTCGGGAGACTCTACGCGGCGGCGCGAAACAGTCGCAAGTTATTCATGGGGAACATGCGGTTCCCACCACGCAATCTTTTAGCCCTCGACGACAGCCCGGCGCTATTGCGCCGGCTTGTTCTTCTGGATCATCCCCAAGCCCTTGAGCAAATCGATCGCCCGGCCCAGCACCGGGTCACGCAGCACCGGTTTGCCGGGCGTGGCGGGCGCGGACGCGAGGTCCTCCTCGTCAATGTCGTCGGGATCGACGCCCTCGCGTTGCAGCCGCACGAGCTCGGCCTCGTTCAGCGCCCGGCGCGCGAGCAATCCGGCCAGCGCGTTCGTGCGGGAGCCTGAGGGGAGAGACGCGATCACTTTGTAGGGATCAGCCAGATAGGCGCGCTCGTCCGCCGCGCTTACCTTTACTTTCACGTCCGGCGTGACGCCCATGGCGGTCAGCGGCTGGCCGTCGCCCAGGTTGATCTTGCTGGTGGCGATGCGCAGTCGCTCGCCGTTGGGCAGGTCAAAATCCTTGTAATTGCTCGCCTGGCCGGCGGTGGCCGCGCCGATCACCACGCCCACGCGAATCTCGCGGAACATCGCCGCCAATGCCTCGGCCGCGCCGGTCGTCTCGCGGTTCACCAGCACCACGGCGGGCAGCAGGGCGAGATTCGTCTTGGTGGTGGATTTCACCACGCCGTTGCCCCAATCCAGCAAGGGTTGCTCAATTGCCGCGAAACGGTCCACCGCCCGGGTCGCCGCCTCGTAATCGCCGCCACCGGTCCCGCGCAGGTCGAGGATTAACCCCTTCACCGCGTCGCCGCCCAACACCTTCAAAGCCTTGCCCAATTCCTCGTCCAGGCCCTTGGCCACAACACCGATCCGCACGTGGGCGAACTTGCCCTCGTAAAGATTCGTGCGCGCCACCAAGGCCGCTTCGGAAGGAGCCGTCGTCCCGGACTCTTTGCCCGCCAAGAGAACGCGGGGATAAAATTCCTTCAACAGACCGCTGACCATTGCCTGGTTCAGTTCCGTCTCGGTGACCCCCTCCAAGTTGGCGCGAATCAGCCGGACCATGTCCTGGTTTTGCGGCACGGCGTTCGTCTCGGCCGCCGCCAAGCCGCCGTCCCAACCCATAACGCTGACTGTCACCGCCGCCGCCAGCCAACCGGCGGTCTGCCTCGCCAAATTCTTCATATCTTCCTCAAGCCAAACCACTAAAACATCTTTTGTCGCTATTTCATCAAGGCTTGATTCGCCTTGATTGACTTGGATTCGTCTCGCAAGCCATTAGTATGCTGTTTGCCTCTCCGGCCTTAAACAGGCTTAATTGACCTTCATCATACCGCGAGCCAGATAACACGGTTGGGATGCGTTCCACCGCGTCCCTGTCTTGCTTTCCGTAGCGACGATCATGCGATCTCCTCACCTTAATCAGGCTTAACTCGGCATTTGGCGGGACGCCAAAGGCGGGCAGCCGGGACGGCCGCGCCACCCGGAAGCAAACTCGCCTTTGGCTATTCATCGGTCAATAACGTCATCGCGACCACTCGTATCCCGGCCTTGAAATGTCCTGCCTCGGCCCCTCCGCGTCTCGGCGGTGAGACAAATCGCACCTTGATTAGCCTTGAATGGCATTGATCACCGTCAATTGCCGCTCGCGGAACGCGAAATCCTCGGCCAGCAAATCGGCCAGCCCGCACTCGATCTCGTAGGCGCATGGCTCGCCCTCGTCGCCATTCCAGCAGGAATAAAGCTTCAGCGGATACGCGGCCGGGGGCAACCCCCGCAGGTAAGCCACCAGCGCGGCGTGATTTTCCGCGCTTTCCCGCTCGTCATCCGGCTCGATGTCCGCCAAGTCGCGGTACAGGGCCGATTCCTGCCGGAAACCGCAGCCGCACTGGGTGCTCGAGCCGACGTAATGCACGAACCGGGATCCCAAATGGGTGTTCACCAACTCCAGCCACGGCTCGATTTTCGTCACATGAAAGGACGGG
>CAZMLP010000890.1:0-2069 GCA_964566745.1 uncultured Verrucomicrobiota bacterium
GTCATGCACCACGGATTGCTCGCGCAAATAGGCAGCCACCTCATTCAGAGAAGTGCCGTTGATGGAAACATTTTCCACGATCAATTGCTTGAGCTTGGCTTGGACGGCCTCCGGGGCGGTTGACTTCCCGGGACGGGAGGATGGCGCGTAAAAACCATTGCCCATGCCCGCCGCGCCGGTGGTGAAGGCGCCTTGACCTCCAAAACCTCCGCTGCCAGCGCCGCCTTGGCCAAAACCACTGGTCGTTCCAACTGTGGCGGATTGCCCGGCGTTCCGGGCGGTGGCGCCCGCCTGGCCTCTCCTGTTACCCGCGCCTGGAACGGGTGCCGGCATGGTGCTGGCCTCGCCTTGGCCCGGCTCGGCGGTCGCGCCCGCGTACCCTCCAAATGTCCGTCCCCCGGCCGTGCCAATTCTGGCGGAGCCTGTAGAAAGACCGCTTTCCTCCACCGCGCCGGCGTTGACCTCCACGGTGTCCGGCGGTTCCGGGACCGGAGCGGCCCCGGTGGCGTCGCCTCCGGTCTGCGTGGAGATTCGGGTGGCGGTAATGGTTCGGGAAGACGCTTCAGGACCCGGCGCCACTTGGAACAGCCTTCCCAGCACCGGAATATCCCCCAAGCCAGGAACCTTCTTTCCTGGCTCCGTGGTCGTGTCCTCGGCACTCGTCGAGGCCCGGACGGGCGTGGGCGCGAGAGCGGGAGTCGCGCTGGGCGCGGTGTTCACGGCGACGGACGGCGTGGTTCCCGCCGAAATCGTCGCGGTTCCCCCGCCCGCCCGGTTGGCGTTTTTGGCGCGGCGGGCCCCAGCCTTGGCAGGCTGGGCTTCTGGCCACGGTTGCCCGGCCGGAGCAGTCTCCGACAATGCATTGGCCGTTGCCGGGACAAAACCGGTGGCGCCGCCATTTGGCGCGACGGGCGTGGGCGGCCGGGCCGGAGGCGCCAAAGGATCCGCTCCCGTTATCGCCGGGCCCAGGCCAAAACCGACGGGCACGGGCGAATTGGGCGAGGGCGGGTGAGGCGCGAGTTCTCCCGTATCCACCGTCGGCGGCAACTCCGACACCGGACCTTCTGCCGATGCGATGGCCGGAGCGGGCACCGGCGGTCTCAATCCCACCGCCGGACCTTTTGTCGTCGGCTGTGTCGCTTTGCCCCGAATACCAACGGCGTGATTGGCCATTATGGACGCCTCGTCCAGCGCCCGCAGCAATTGCGGCGCGGTAAAGCCAACCTCCACCCTCGCCACCCCGAAGCGGTTATCAGGATATTGGAGACTGACGCCAATATCTTGGGCCATCGTCGCCCGCTCCGTCCGGAATTGACCCTTCGGCCGGGGAAACTCCGTGAACACCAGCCGCGCGTGCATTTCCTCGAGCCGCTGTTGCACCATTGGCTCCGCGAACACTCGCTGGACGTTTTCCCGCCGTGCCCCGTCTTCTTCCAGCGCCACGCTCACCACCACATAACCTTTCGCCCGCTCTCGCTCCGCCATTTTTTGCCGGTGTTCCGCCAATACCTTAATCCCCTCGGCTGATCCGAAAATCACGCGTTCCACGCGAGCGAGCGCAACCGCCGCCTCCACATTGATCGGGTCCAAATCGAGCGCCTCCTCAAACTTGTCCATGGCCTCGTCCACCTTGCCCAAGTCGGCCAGAAGGTTTCCATCTTTGACCAAAATCAGGACCGCCGTCTTGGGCGGCGACACGGAGGGAACGTCCGGGGTGGCCGGGGATGGCTCCGGCGAAGGCGTGTCCGCAGTGGACGGCGCGGCCGAAACGGATGAAAAAGCCCGCGCCACCGGGATTGTCAGCCCGGCTTCGCGTCCGTCCGCAATCGCGTGGGCTAACGTGGCAAGCGAGCTCCGCCACGCTTGCGAGAAGAGGCGCGGGTCCAGCCCTTGCGCCACGACGCCGGGCATCAACCGGGCAACGACGAAGATAATTAGTGCGGTGACAACAGCGGGCAGGCTGCACACCAGCAGCGAGTGCCGCCAACCGGCAGGCCGCGGTGACTCCCCCTCGCGCAGGCGAAGCAAGCGCTCCACGCGGCGGCCCAACTCGGATCGAAAGCCGCTGC
>CAZMLP010000891.1:0-4145 GCA_964566745.1 uncultured Verrucomicrobiota bacterium
CAGCCGCGCCGGATGGCCGGGGGTGGACGCGATCTCCATGATCACCGGCACGGCGTTGCTTGCGGCGGAGCCCATGGTCCCAATGGCCCCCAAGGCAATCGCGCCTAGTCCGTTGGTTTTCGCCACGAGTTGCAACAGTTCGGGAAGGGCCGGAAGCGCCAGCGGGCCAAACGCCGCCGCCGTTTGCACCGGCAAATAGACGGGACGCCAGGTGTCCCGCAACGCCGCGCGCAACGCGGGCAGGGCTTCGAGGATGAGCGGATTTACGCCCGCCTCCCCGGCGCGCGCGCGCTGGCTGGCGGCAATTTCGCCCAGGACTTGCAAGGCGTGCTCGCGCCGCAGGCTGCGCATGATGGCATTCGGGGCCATGGGCAGCCATCTCCCCAGCCAGCGCGGCAGACGGATGCGCGCTTCCTCCCGTTTCGTGGCCCACCAGCCGGGCTGCTCGTTGGCCGTCCCGACCAGGAAAGGCACGGCGTCATTGCCCATCTCCACGAGTGCCCGGTGCGCGGGCGAGATATTGACACCGTCCCGGCCGACGGGGTCTCGCATGGATTCGAAAAACCATTCCCGGGCGGTTTTGCCGTGATATTCCACTGGCAAGTTCGCGCGGTAAATCAGGGCGACGACAATGGTGAGAAGGATCGGAATCACCCGCCAGAGCACCGCGTTTCGGGGCGAATTGGGGGCGTTGGAATCGGTCATTGCTTGGGGATCATCCAGAGGCACCGCGATTGGACGTTTCCCGGCTGGAATCAGGCCTCTTTCTTCTTTTTCGGCTTCATCTTGGTCACCTTATAGACTTGGCCCTTTTTGTCGTAGGTGGTCCATTCGCCGGTCTGCTCCCCGTTTTCAAAGTATCCGGAGCGCATTTTGGTTCCGTCCAGGCGAAACCATTCCCAATATCCGGTGGGGATTCCATTGGCCATTTGGCCCTTGGCCCAGACACTCCCGTCCTTGTGATACTCAATGTGCTTTTTTAACGAGGCGGTCTTTTTGGCGGGCATGGGATTTTGCTGGAAACGCCGGCTATGCGAGGGATCGGCTCATGGACTGAGTTTCGGGGCCAAAATTTTGGCCAGCAAATCAGGCTTGTCCGGGTTGCGCACCAGTTCCAGGTATTTTGAACCGTCGGCATACGGAATCGTGATAGTGCGATAGGTGTCCCCATCCAGAATCAGAAGCTCCACGTGCCGTTTGGTGAGGCTGTCAGCCACCGCCTCCCGCGCGCGGTCGGCGCTAAACTTCCGGCCGTTAACACCGGCCACTTGCATGCCAGGCGCCATTCCGGCCTTGTCCGCCGCGCCGCCAGGAATCACCGCCTGCACGCGACCGTCACCATCGCCCAACAATAATCCGACGGAATCCACCAGAGAGACAAGGTGCAGCTCGCGCTCGATGTCCTGCAACATTTCGCCGGATTTTGCGCTGTATTGCATCCGGTAGCCCAGCCGCTCGACGACGCTCAACGGGAGGGCGGGCTGGGTCGTCTCCACCCGCTCGCGGATAAAGGTGTCCCAATCATAATCCGCGCACTCCTTGAGGGTGCTGACAATCTCCGCCCGGTTGTACGGCACGATCTTCTCCGTTCGGGATGGTCCCATGAATTTGCGGCAAAAATCGTCGAGGCTTTTGGCGTTGTCCGTTTTTTCCCGGATGATGGCGTCCGCCTCGAACCAAAGCAGCCGGCCCTCGAAATAATAATCCTGATCCCGCCGCAGCTCGTTCCAATTCTTGCTGGGGGCGCGCAAGACGTAACTGGCGATGGCGGTGTCCTCCAGCGGCCGCCATAGCCGTCCGGCCTTGTGCATCAGACCGTCAATGGACCAGGCGAGAAAGGCGATGTAATCATTGGTCGCCATCAGCCCCGCGCGCACCGCCAGCACCTCGCCCAAATACTCGTCCAGACCCTCGTACACCCAAAGCAAGCTAGTTTGCTCCGGGGTATGAAAATTTTGAGTCACCATACCGGCAGGCCGGCGGTGCTTCCCGCACCAGGAGTGGGAAAACTCGTGCGGCATCAGGGTGGAGATCCACCAATTCTTGCGCCGTTTCTCGTCCACCAAATCCCGTTCCTTCACACCGTTCATGCTGCAGGATAAATGCTCCACGCCACTCTCGCCCACCTCGTCGCTGCAGGTCACCAGCCAATGATACTCCTTGAAATGGGCCCCACCGTAAAGCTGGCCGGCCTCCCCCAACAGCGTGCCGTATTTCTTCGCGTAGTTTTCATCGATTTGCACCGCGGCCGCGGACTCCGACACCAGGTGAAGATACCCGGTCGGCATGTCCTTGCCCCTCACCTCCACCGTGCGCAGGAATTCCCCGCAAATCACGGGCTTGTCCACGAGGTCGCGCAGCGTCTCCGGCTCAAATTCGATGGAGCCCTCCTGTTTGCCGCGCGGGGCCAGCGCGGTGCCAATTTTCCAGTTCGCGGGCAGCAACAGGCGGGCGCTCACTCTCAAATCGTCGATGGTGCTGGACTCCGGGTAGAGCAGGCAGGTGTTCCAATCGATCACGCCCAGTCGCGTGTTGCCAAAATTGTCAACGCCCTCCGAATTGACCGTGGACTGGTTGCAAATGTAATCCAGTCTGATCACCAACCGGTCCACTTGCGGAGGAATCGTCGCCTCGATGCGATAGATTTCCGACTCGTCGCGCCGCCATGGCACGGGCTTGCCGTCCGGCGTCTCGAGGCGCATTCCCGCGACGTTGTGCAACGGGCCGCCGGGTGAATGAGTGCCGGGAATCCATTTGAGATACCACAACGCGATTTTTCCGGCCGGGACAGGAATTTCCTCGCGCGCGTGCACAAGCTTCCGGGAGATTTCCCGGGCATCGACCTCCAATTGAATTGCCACCAACCCGGCCGCCTGGCCCGCGAGGCTGGTCAACGCCAAGGTCGCCAGAAGCAAAAGTCTTTTCATGGGGGTGTTTTTTGGTTCCGAATCGCGACCGCCAGTCGCGACAAACCAGTGTTGGCATAAGATCAGCAAAACCACCATGGCTTGTAAAGCCGGCAAAGTCATGGGCGGGAAATTGGGCCGGTTGAAACCGGGGATTGCTTTGAAAGGCCAACAAGGATATGGTGACCAGCAGTTTAGCCCTTCGTTTGCCACACGGGTAAAGGCAAATGGCGGGTGCGGTCGTTAAACTGTTGATTTACACAGGCAGATCCCGGCGCGCTGATTAACATGTCCACGTCGTTGTCGGCTTCCGAAGAAGCCCAATTGCTGTCGTCCATCGAGATGTTTGAGGTCATCACTCAAACAGACCCGCGGGACTATCAGTCATTGGAGATTCTCAAGGAGGCCTACTCGAAGCTGGGCCGCGAGGCGGATGTCCTGAGCGCCTCCAAGCGGATTGCCCGCGCGTACGTCGAGAGCGGCCAGTTGTCCTCCGCCATTCTCGAGTACGAGAGCATTCTCCAGCGGCACCCGGGCGATCCCGAGGTGATCGCCGCGCTCGCCGAGATCGAGAGCCGCGCCAACAGCCTTTCCGGCGCGCCCACGGGGGTGGAGGCGGAGCTGGCGGTCAAGCCGGAGGAACCGGCGCCCCCGACCAAGGCCGCGCCCAGCCCCGGCAAAAGGCAGGCCGCCGTCAAGCCCGAGATTGATGATGGCCGGCAGCAGATGCAGAAGATTTTTGTGGAAGGCAAGCTGGTCTCCGCCGACGATTTCAAGAACAGCTGGCCCGCCCATCCGGATTACGACGAGCCGCCGGTGACTGCCACCGAGCCGTTCCTCTCCATCATCGCGGGCAAGAGCCTGTGCACGGTGGAGACCGCGCTCAAGGTGCTGTGCGAGAAGTCGCGCCTTTGTTACCTGCCGCTGGACCGCTACGACATCGACATCGAGCTGGCGCGGCGCTGTTCCGCCGAGATTTGCCGCCGCTGGTGCGTCTTGCCCATCGACACGCTGAGCAAATCGGTGCTGGTGGTGACGTGCAATCCGTACAACCGCACCGCCGCCCGGGAGATTGAGGAATCCCTCGGCACGCGGGTGATTTGGTACATTTGCAACCCGGCGGACTTGATGAAATCGATCAAAAAGGTTTTTCGCTGAGATCGCACTAATTGCCCGTTATGCCACCGGTCAAAAGTTTCGGAGAACGCATCGTCGACGCCCTCGTCGAGGACGGAATCC
>CAZMLP010000892.1:0-3226 GCA_964566745.1 uncultured Verrucomicrobiota bacterium
GCGAATCTGGAATGGTGGACCATTCCCGACGTTTCCGTGGCTCCCAATGCCCCTTCCGCCAGGCGGTATCTGGTTAATCAAACCAATTCCGTGGCGATTGCCGCCTACCTGCCGCCGGCGGGAACGGTGATCATCGTCGGCGACAACAATCCGGGCGGAGGAGGAACCCTGAAAATTTCCGCGGCACTCGCGAACGACAAAGTCGTTCTCACTTGGACCGATCCGGCGGCGGTGCTTCAAGTGGCAGGCAAGGTGGAAGGTCCTTACACGGACGCGGGAGGAACGAGCCCGGTGACGGTGGACGCCACGTCCGGTCAAAAATTTTGGCGCTTGCGCAAGTAACCGGTTGCGGCCAAGCCGGTTTCGACCGCTGAACGGTTCACTTGCCAATCGCCGCCGCCTCTGGCAACAAGAGGCCCTCAAAACATGAGAAAATTGCTTTGCCTGCTTTCGCTCGGCGGCTTGCTGGCCGCTCATGCGGCCGCGTCCAAAACAGACGACGCCAAGCCGGAGGTGCTGTTCCGTGGCCAATTTGCGGGTTTCGCCCGGCTGGCCGCCAACACCAACCTCGTGTTTAAAAAGGCGGGCGCGTTGCCTGCCACCGCCAGGCTGCGCGAGTATGCGTGGCCAAAACTGGCGCGGACCGCCGCGGGGGTATTGGCGGGCTCCACCAACGCGCTTGATCCGGCGACGGTCAAACTCTTTCGCCCATTGCTGGAGGATGCCTTCCAGCAGGAGTCGTTTTTGCAAGTCGAGGCCGTTCCCGGGAAGCCGCCGGAATGGGTGCTTGCAGTGCAGACCGGCGAGGAGCATGCGAATCTTTGGTCCACCAATTTATTCCAAATTCTCGGCTATCTGAAAGCCAGGCCGGTTGCCGCGAAAGGGGCGGACTGGGAGGCCCGGATGGCCGGGCATGTGGCGCGATTCGCCAAGGTCGGCAAATGGACCTTGGTGGGCAACGGGCCCGTGAACAATTTGTGGAACACCACGCTGGCGGAGGTGAAGGCGTCCGGTCGCCCGGCCCTCGCGCCGGGTGAAACCGTTTTCACCGGCGAGGCCAATTTGCGCCTGCTCGCCCGGCGGGTGGACTGGATTCCCATTGGCCCATGGCAGAAGGCGGAATGGACAGTCACTCCCCGAAACCAAAAGCTGCGCAGTGAGGTGCGGATCACCGGCCTCGAGGACTTGGCCAGCGCGACGCTGCCGGCCTGGCGTCTTCCTACCAATATGATTGACGGCGCCGCGCTGGCGAGCTTTACAGCGGCTCGCGGCCTCGCTCCGTCCCTTGGCAAGCTGCCAAGCTTCCGCGCGCTTGGCGTGAATGACTTCCCTGACCAGTTTCAGCTGTGGTCGTTGGCCGCCGCCGCGCCCATTATGAGCTACGCCACCGTGCCCGCGGAGAACGCGACCAATCTGATGGAGCAGGTGGCCACCGGTCTTCCTCGTTTGTTCGCGGTTTATGATCTTACGAATCACCCCGTGGGCCGCATGGTTTGGGCGCCCGGTCGCACCGGCGTTGTCTGGGATGGCTTGCCCCTGGTCGTGCCCAACATGCGCCCGACTGCAAATGCCGCCGGGTCATTTTTGTTTTTTGGCCTTTCCCCGATGTTGAGCAGCACCAATGAACTGCCGGCGGAACTGGTCAATCAATTGACGGACGGCGGCCGCAACCTGGTTTATTACCATTGGGAATCCAGCGAGATGCGCGGCCAGGAGTGGCCCATGCTCTCCCAGTTGCTGGCGTATGCCCGGTCCCCGTACAATACCTCGGGCGTTCCGCCCGTTGGCAACGGCACCCCGGGCCATCTCTGGTTGCACGATGCATCCTCGCTGCTCGGGGAAACTGTGACCCAAGCCGTCATGGACGGACCGCGCGCGCTGGCTTTCACGCGGTCTTCCAAGCTGGGGTTCACGAGCCTGGAAATGCTGGCCTTGGCCAACTGGCTGGACTCCTCGGGCTTTCCCTCGACCGGTCCCGGCATCCTTTATCATCCCCGGCCGGACCAGTTGGTCTCCCCCGCGTCTCACGGAACTAACACGCCGGCCGCGAAAGCCCCGACATTGCCGGCGAAATGAGTCTTTTGAAACGGAACTTTCCCGCGTCACCATGTTGAAACTCGGTGTTAATATTGACCACGTCGCCACGTTGCGCGAGGCGCGCTATCGCGGAAGGGAGCGCGGCGAGCCTGACCCGGTGGTGGCGGCCCGCGCCTGCCAGGCCGCTGGCGCCCACGGGATTACCGCCCATTTGCGCGAGGATCGTCGGCACATCCAGGACCGCGACGTCTGGCGCTTGCGCGAGGCGGTTACCGGCCGGTTCAATTTGGAGATCGCGGTCGTTCCGGAAATTCTGGACATTGCCGTCCAGGTGAAACCGGAGATTGTCTGCCTGGTGCCGGAGCGCCGCCAGGAGGTGACCACCGAGGGCGGTCTTGATGTGGCCGGCCACGAGGCCGGAATCCGCTCCGCGTGTGATCGTCTGAAAGCCGCCGGCATCGAGATCAGCTTGTTCATCGGCCCGGATCCGCGACAAGTCGAGGCGTCGGCCCGCACCGGCGCCCAATTTATTGAGTTGCACACGGGCTCTTTCGCGGAGCATTACCATGATGCTCGCGAAAGGGATCGGGAGCTTGGCCGGCTGGTCGAGGTCGCGAAACAGGCTCATTCCCTGGGCCTGCGCGTCAACGCGGGACACGGCTTGAACCTTGAAAATGTCCGCGCGCTCTTTGCCGTGCCGCACATGGAAGAGTTGAACATCGGCCACAGCATTGTCAGCCGTGCCATCTCCATTGGCCTGGATGACGCGGTGCGCGAGATGCTGGCCGCCATGCGCGGATACGTGCCGCACGGGCATGCGTGAAGAGAGTTTCGCGAACGGCGTTCGGCCGCCACCAGGGTGGCGACGGTTGCGGTGGATATCATCGTGAGCACTGCCACTCCCATAGTGTTGTATGACGACGAGTGCCCGCTCTGCGCCATTCAGATGCTGCTGCTCACCTGGCTGGATTGGTTCAATACCACCAGTCTGCTGCCCATTTCCCATCCCCGCGCGGTGGAGGTCGCGCCCCGGCTGACGCGCGAGGAGCTTCTGGAGGCGATCCACTGCGTCACGCCGGATGGCCGGATTTATCGCGGGGCGCGGTGCATCCGGTTCGTCGGCATGCGGCTCCCCTTGATGATCCCGCTGGCGTTGTTCCTTTGGATTCCCGGCGTGATCTGGATCGCC
>CAZMLP010000893.1:0-2300 GCA_964566745.1 uncultured Verrucomicrobiota bacterium
AAGGCCGTCGCCGACGCGAAGGGCGCGCCGAAAAAGCCCGTGTGCATCTGGCTCAAGACGATCAAGGGCTACGGGGTGAAGTCCACCATGGACAATAGCGCGGGCGGCCACGGGTTCCCGCTCGCCAATGGCGAGAAGATCATCGACTTCGTGAACGAGATTTATGGCGGCTCAACTCCGGCCGAGTTCGCGCATTGGGCGCAGGCATTGCGGACCGACTGGGAGGAGAAAGAAGCTGCGAAGAAGGCGAAAGCCGCGGCCGCTCCCGCCGCGCCGAGCGTGAAGAAGGACAAGGTGCAGTCCGGTCTCGCGAAGGGCGCCATTCGCGCCGCGCAGGAAGGTCTGCCGGTGTTCTCCGTCTCATCGGACGTGCAAGGCTCAACCGGCATCAGCACTTTTCAGAAGGCGCTGGGGCGCTTCGTGGAGGTGGGTATCGCCGAGGCGAACATGGTCAGCGTCGGCGCTGGATTGTCCAAGAGCGGTTTCATTCCGATTGTCGATACTTTCGGGCAGTTTGGTGTCACTAAGGGCAACTTGCCGCTTACGATGGCGGCGCTCTCGCAGGCTCCGGTCATTGCGATGTTCTCGCACATCGGGTTTCAAGACGCGGCGGATGGCGCGAGCCATCAGGCGACCACCTATTTCGCGGCGGTCAGCGCGATTCCGCACACGGTCGTGCTGGCGCCGAGCTGCGCGGATGAGGCCGAGGCGCTGATGTATTCGGCCATCAAACAAGCCGCGGCTGACCGCCAGGCGGGCAAGGAAGGCCAGAATTATGTCTTCTTCGTCGGTCGCGAAAATTACCCGCTCCATTGGATCGAGGGCGCGAAGTATGACTGGGAAAAAGCGCAAGTGATCCAGGAGGGAAGCGACGTTGTGCTGGTGGGCAGCGGCACGTTGTTCAGCAAGACACTGGAGGCGGCGAAAATTCTTTCGAGCAAGGGCAAGAGCGCGACGGTGATCAACAACCCGTTCGTGAACCGCGTGGACCTGGCCACCATTGGCGAGGCGGTGAAGAAATGCGGCGGCCGGCTGGTGACGATCGAGGATCATCAACTCGTATGCGGCATGGGCGCGCAAGTCTCGCACGCTTTGTCGCAGGCAGGCATTGCTCATCGCGTGAAATCGCTCGCCATCCACGGCGAGTTCGGGCAATCCGCCTACGTTGCCGAGCATCTTTACGAGAAGCACGGCCTGACCGGGCCGAAGATGGCCGAGGCCGCGCTGGCCTTGATCGGCTAAAACGCGGGCGCCAAACGCGACGTTCGTTTTCTCCATTCTCACGGCATGAGCAAGCCAACTGACCTCCGGGCGGTTGGCTGCTCGCTTTATTTCCTGCCTGTTCAAACCCGTGTTCCGCTGAAGTTCGGCCCGGAAACTTTGACTAGTGTCACTTGTGCTCGCGCGAAGTTACGCGTGAAAGGGCGCGACGGCCGAACTGCCGAGGGGTGGGGCGAGACGCCGCTCAGCGTGCAATGGGTTTGGCCGAGCGCGGCCTCATACGGGGACCGCCACGAGGCGCTGAAGGCGTTTTGCGTGGAACTCGCGCGCGCGTGGGCTGGATTCGACGCCTGGGGGCACGCGTTGGAGGCAGGGCATGATTTCCAATCCGAGGTGCTGCGGGAGCTGTGGGAGCGGTGGAACGAGCGCCGCCGCGATGAACGGCGGGAGCCGATGCCGTGGCTTGCCGCGCTGGTTTGCTGCTCCGTGTTTGATCTGGCGTTGCACGACGCCTTTGGCCAGTTGAACCAGAGACCGGTTTACGAGACCTATTCCGCTGAATATCTTACGCGTGACCTTGGCGCGTTTCTTACTCCCGCCGCCGATTGCGCGGACCGGGTTAACTTCGCCAGCAAGTATCCCAATGACTTTCTCGCGGAGAGACAGGCGCAACGGCTGCGCGCGTGGCATTTGGTAGGCGGCCTGGATTTGCTGGAGCGGGGGGAGCTGGGGGGCACGGAGCCGAGCGATGGCTATCCGGTGCTACTACCGGACTGGATCGAGCGCGACGGGCTGAAATGTTTGAAGATCAAGCTGCGTGGCAATGACGCGGCGTGGGACTACGAGCGCATGTTGAAGGTGGGGCAGATTGCCGTTGCGCACGGCGTCGAGTGGTTGACCGCTGACTTCAATTGCACCGTCACTGACCCGGCGTATGTGAACGCGATTCTGGACCGCCTCCGCGACGAGCAACCGCGCCTGTACGGCATGACGCTCTATGTGGAGCAGCCGTTTCCGTACGAGTTGGAGGAGCATCCGATTGATGTCCACAGCGTCTCGGCGCGCAAACCGCTCTTCCT
>CAZMLP010000894.1:0-2557 GCA_964566745.1 uncultured Verrucomicrobiota bacterium
GGTCACGTAGTCGTCCAAGTCGAGCACGTCGGACCAGCTTTTGATGTCCTCGCGCGCCGGGTTGGCCTTCTTCACAAGGCTGTAAAAGAAGTCAACCGTCTCCGCGTCACTATCCACCGTGCGGGTGCATTGATAGTGCGACCAGGCCTCGATTTCCCAGGGTGTGCGCTTGTGCTTCGCGTTGGCGTTGATCCATTCAAGAATTTCCCAATCGCCTTTGCCCTTGGCCAGCTCCGCCTTCAACGCCTCGGGATCGACGCCGAGAAAGTTGAGGATGTGCTGGTCGAGCGGGCAGTTGTAGTGATACTCGCCGTTTTTACCGGCGAGGGTGGCGCGGCCTTTGTCCAGCATGCGGGGCAGCAGGGCATAGCCGCCCAGGCGGATGCGCATGCTGCGCGGCGGGCGTTGGGTGAGATCAGGAGCGGGAATGTTCGAGTTGCTCATAGGCTCGTTTTCAGTTTTCTGTTGTGAGTTGTGGTTTCGGAGTTTGGGAATGGCCGCGACTCGCTCCCGGCCAGCCCCAAAATTTTGCGCGGCTCAATTGTCCGGCAGGCGGTTGAGCGCGGAAAGGACATCCGCCGGCTTGGCGCGGTCGCCGTGCGAGCGGCTGACCTTCGCGAAGCGCACGATGCCCTTGCGATCCAGCACGAACGTGGAGGGATAGGCCGTCTCGCGGGGCGCGTTCCATCGCAGGCCGTAGGCGTTGATCATCTCGTAGTCGGGATCGATGACGAATTGGAAGTCCTTGGGCCAACTGGTGGAACTGAGAAACTCCCTGGCGTGCGCCTGAAGATCCTTCGCCGGCCCGGGATAGACCATCAGGACGTGCCCCTTGGCCTCGGCGAGCCGGGAGGCGGCGGCGACAAACTCGCTCACTTGCGCGGTGCAAAGCGGGCATTGATAACCCGGCCAGCCGCGCAGAACGACCAACACCACGTTGCCTTTGGCGCTGACCTCCGCGAGCCGGAGCGGCTTGTCGTCCACCGTCTTCAGGGTGAAATCGGGAGCTTTCTCGCCGGGGGCGGGGGCGGCCGTTGAATTGGCGGCCAGACCGAGCCAGGCCGTGATGGCCAGGACGGTTACGGAAAGGGACGTTCTTTTCATCATCTTGAGTCCAATGGTTGAGTTTAACTGTTTTTTTCGCGGCGACAAATCCTGCCGCCCGCGTCTCTTTCTGATGCCGCGCGCGGCTCGCTATTCCCTCGCGGGACGATAAAACCGACCAGTCGGTTTGTCGTGTGCCAAAAAAGCGGCAATTCAGGCCGCCAAAGTGTCGAGATACTCCATCAATGCCAGGGACGACACTCGCAACAACTCCGGGCATTGCGCGTTTTTCGCCGCGCCAATCACCCCCGCAACCGCCGCCACAAAAAACACCCCGGTCCGTTCCGGATTCACACCCCGCCGCACCGTCCCGGCTGCCAGGCCGCGCTCGAACGCGCCTGCCACGGCGTCCCGCCACAGCGCGTAAATCTTTTCGATCCGCTTGCGAAACAACTCGTCCAGGGGGGACATCTCTTGCGCCAAATTGTTTAAAGGACATCCCCGCGCGAGCTTCTCCTCGCAGCGCAGATCTTTCGTCATTCCATTGAGAATGCGCTTGAGATCGCCCACCGGATCGTCCGAGCTCTCCAGCGGCTTGACCCAGTGCTCAAGAATCCGCGCGCTGATCAATTCCTCAATCACCGCCAGCCCCAGCGCCCGCTTGCCGTCAAAATGGTGGAACAAACAACCCTTGGTGACCCTCGCTTCCGCGATGATGTCGTTCAGGCTGCCGCCCTGGTAACCGCGCCGGTAGAACTCCGCGAAGGCCGCCTGGAGGATTTTTTCCCGGGTGGCTTCCGGCGACTTGACGGCGCGTGGCATCGGCACGCTTGTCGGTAACAGACCGACCGGTCGGTTGTCAATCGCGGGCACGCGGGAAATATGTCAAATTGACCGGGCAGGAAGCGCGGCCCATAATCAAAAGGTCATGAAACTGGCGATTGCGTCGGATCACGCGGGCTTCGAGCTGAAGCAACACATCCTCAAAATGCTCGCGCAGCTCAAGCACGAGGTGACCGATCTCGGGGCGTTTAACACCGAGCCTTCCGATTACCCCGATTTCGCGGTGGCGGTCGGCCAGGCCGTTACCTCCGGCGCGGTCGAGCGCGGCATTCTGATTTGCGGGAGCGGCGTCGGCGTGTCGGTCGCGGCCAACAAGATTCACGGCATCCGCGCGGCGATCTGCCACGACTCCTACTCGGCGCGGCAAGGTGTCGAGCACGATGACATGAATGTGCTCGTGCTCGGCTCGCGGGTGATCGGTCCCGCGCTCGCGGAGGATTTGGTGCGCGCCTTTCTGCCGGCGAAATTCACCGGCGAGGAGCGGCACGTGCGCCGGTTAAAGAAGGTCGCGGCGCTGGACAGGTGAATTGACAACCGGTGCGGGCGATCACCGGCGAGGAGCGAAGACGCGGAGAAAAATTAGGGCGCCGCAAGGCGACGCCCTTCTGCCGGGTAAATTCCCCCCCCGAAACGATCAGGATTCCAGCTTCGCGTCCAGGGTGATTTCCGC
>CAZMLP010000895.1:0-5940 GCA_964566745.1 uncultured Verrucomicrobiota bacterium
ACGCCCATCGGCGCTCCCTCCTCCGAATTGACCAACTGGTTGCGCAAGTAAGATTGCTGCAAGCGCGTGCTGACGGTATACGCCTTGCCGAAAAGCGGGAAGAGCAGGGCGCGCGGGCCGAAACGCATGATCGGAAAAAACAAACCCGGCTCGTCCACTTGGCCGACGACCTTTCCGAAAAACGTGTAAACCATCACGGTTCGCTCAGGCAACACGCGCCAAAGCTGAAAAGCGCGTCCAAGCGCGGTGAGAATGCCGGTCAGAATAAACGTGAGGAAAAGACCGGCGATGGCGGCGATGACAAGATTCATAGGTGGCGGGAATTTGAGTCGCGACGCTGGTTCACAATTTCAGGACGGTTTCCGTGGCCTTTTCGCGCAACGGCAAGCTCGCGTTGCGCAGGTAATTTTCGAGCGCGGCCTTGCCTCCTTGGGCGAGCATCGCGCCCAGGGTCTTGCTTAACTCGAGCAGCGGCGCGGCCTCCGCCTCGGCGCGGTTTTGGGCGATTTGCACCGCCTGCTCGGCCATTTTGAGCTTCTGCTCCGCGTCCGCGCGGGACTGGCTGATCGCGGCGGCGACCTGGTTTTGCGTGGTATTGATTGACGCCAGCGCCTCGTCCACGTCGTTTGGCGGATCGATGTTTGTGATGAGCGCGGCGTCAAACTCGATGCCATATCGGGCCGCCGTTTTGCGGCATGATTCCTCCATGTGACGGTTGATCAGTGAAAGGTTCCGTCGCAGGTCATTGATCGAGACGCCCTCGACCGAGCCCTCGGCATTTTCGCCATGAAAGGTCGCCACACGATCGCGCAGCGTGGAAATGAAATAGCCGACCACATGCGCGGCCGGGTAAGCCACGCCAAAGAGGTATGCGTAGAGGTTTCGCTCGCAAGGTTTCCAACGCAACTGGCCGGTGATTTGAACGGTGAGGTTGTCCTTCGTCACCGCCTCGATGAACGCCTGCTTGATGTCGGGGTCCCACGTGATGTCCACCGCCTGGATGGTCATGTCCACCTTGTAAAGCTTCTGCCACGGCCATTTGAAATAGGGGCCGCCGGGTTGGATGACGTGCACGTTGGGATAGTTGTAGCGCTGCTTTTCCTCGGCGGTGAGCAGCGCGCCGAGCTGCGGGTCGTCGCCGGTCATGCCGGCCATTCGTTGCGCGCGGCCAAAGGTGGTCATGACGCCGCGCTCGGTGGGGCCGATGGAATAAACGCCCGAGAGCAGCGTGAGCAACGCCGCGAGGCCGATGCCGAGGAGCAATCCCAAAATAATGAGTGGCATGCGAGTGTGGGTTTGGTGGTGGAGGTTGCCGGAGTTTGGTTTTCCGCCAATTTGCGCGCCTCCATAATCCCCATTTCCGGCCGTTTGACAAGTCACGGCTTCGTCAAACCCCGCATAAAAATCCTTTGAGCTTTGGGCGCGCGGTTGGGCACAATGCGGCCCATGCTCGAACGGCTATTCAAGCTCAGCGCCCACCGCACGACCGTTCACACGGAAATCATCGCCGGTTTCACCACCTTCGCCGCGATGGCCTATATCCTCGCGGTCAATCCGGCGATTTTGTCGGCCGCCGGGATGGACGCCGGGGCGTTGATTAGCGCCACCGCGCTCGCGTCCGCGTTGATGACCGCGCTGATGGGCTTGATGACCAATTACCCCATCGCGCTGGCGCCGGGCATGGGCATGAACGCCTTTTTTGCCTTCACCATTTGCGGCGCGATGAAGATCCCCTGGCAGGCCGCCCTGGGGATGGTTTTTGTCAGCGGGCTTCTTTTCCTGTTGCTCTCCGTTTCCGGTTTGCGCCAGAAGATCATCGAGTCGATTCCGCAGGAGCTGAAGATCGCCATTGCCTGCGGCATTGGGTCGTTCATCACGTTCCTTGGCCTCAAAAATGGCGGTATCATCGTGAGCGATCCGGCGACATTCGTGACCGTTGGCAAGATCGGCTCGCCCGCCGGTTTACTGGTGTTGTTTGGCATTGTCCTCACGGCGGTGCTTTATTGGCGGAAGGTGCGGGGCGCGATCATCATCTCCATTTTGGCGCTGACTATCATCGGCCTTTTCTTGCCCGCGGCCGACGGGAAGGGGAACATAACGGCCATGCCGGAGCGGTTGATCGCCGCGCCCGCGTCGCTGGCGCCCACATTCCTCGCGCTCGATCTCAAGTACGTTTTCGCCAATCTCGGTCACGTCTTCCCGGTCATCTTTGCCCTGCTGTTCGTGGATTTGTTCGACAACATGGGCACGTTGATTGGCGTGTGCCATCGCGCCGGGTTTCTCGACAAGGATGGAAATTTTCCTCAACTCGGCCGCGCCATGGCGGCGGACGCGACGGCGGCGATGGTCGGCTCTTGCCTCGGCACTTCCACCGTCACGAGTTACATCGAATCGGCGGCAGGCGTGGAGGAGGGGGGACGGACCGGGCTGACTTCCATGGTCGTCTCCATCTGTTTCCTGCTCGCGCTGTTTTTCCACCCGTTGATTCGGGCGATTCCCGCCGTGGCCACCGCGCCCGCGCTGGTGGTGGTGGGCATCTTCATGATGCAAAGCATCACGGATCTGGACCTGAAGGATTTCACCAAGGCGATGCCGGCGTTGCTGATCATGGTGATCATGCCACTCGCCTTCAGCATTAACGAGGCGATCTCCATCGGCTTTGTGGTTTATGTGGCGTTCGCGGTTGGCACCGGCCGGTCCAGGGAGATTTCCTGGATGAGCTGGCTGTTGAGCGTGTTATTCCTGCTGCACCTCTGGTTCCGCTGAAAGGGGGCGATGCGAATTCTCACAACGCTTCTAATTGTTTGCCTGGCCGGCCTCCCAAGGCTGGCGCGGGCGGAATATTTCACCATCCGCGTGGTGGACGGGCAGACCGGCCGCGGCGTGCCGCTGGTGGAGTTGCGCGCGGTGGACAACACGTCCTGGTGGACCGATAGCAACGGATTGATCGCGCTGGATGAGCCAGGACTATGGGGCCAGGAGGTCTTTTTCCATGTCCAAAGCCACGGCTACGAGTATCCAAAGGACTTTTTCGGCAATCATGGCCTGAAGATCAAACTCGCGCCTGGCGGCAATCATGAGATTAAGCTCAAGCGGCTGAATCTCGCGGAACGTTTGTACCGGGAGACAGGTCAGGGAATCTACCGCGACAGCGTGTTGCTTGGCCAAAAAACGCCGCTGACCAACCCCCTCTTGAACGCCCAAGTCGTCGGGCAGGACACCGTGATCGTCACGCCGTATCGCGGGAAGCTATACTGGTTTTGGGGTGACACCGACCGCGTCGGCTATCCGCTCGGGAACTTCAACGCCTCGGGCGCGTGGTCCGACCTGCCGGAAAAGGGCGGATTGAATCCGGCGGTGGGGGTGGATCTTCATTACTTCTCCAACGCCGACGGTTTCAGCAAGGGGATGTGCCCGCTGCCGGGACAGGGGTTGCGCTGGATCGAAGGGCTGGTGACCGTGCTGGACGAGACTGGCCGCGAGCGTTTGGTGGCGCGGGTGGCGAACGTGCGGGGCATGGAAGGGACCATCGACTGGCGCCTGATGGTGTTTAACGACGAGAAAGAAGTGTTCGAGCCGGTGCAACGATGGGACAGCAAGGAGACCCATGACTCGTCCCATCCGTTTCGCGCTCGCGTGGACGGTGTGGAATATTATTATCTTTACCCGAATTATCGAGTGAGGGCGGACCTCGCGAGCCTCAAAGACCTGGGCCAATATGCCGCCTACACTTGCGTGGCCGGCGACGGGAAAATTCGTGGCGCGGAAACGCAAATCGACCGGGACGCCAATGGGCATCCCCGTTACGTGTGGAAACCGGGCGCGGACCGCCTTTACCCAGGTCGAATCGACGAGCTTGCCCGTTTGAAAAAGCTCGAAACGGCGGAGTCATGGATTCATTTGCACGACGTGGAGACGGGACGCGCGTTCACGGCGGGACGAGGCTCGGTGTTTTGGAACGAGTTTCGCCAACGCTGGGTGATGCTGGTTTCCGGCAACGCGGGGGAGATTTGGTTCACCGAGGGCGACACACCGACCGGTCCGTGGGTCTATGCGCGGCGCGTGGTGACGCACAATGATTACAACTTCTACAATCCCACGCAGCATCCGTTCTTCGACGAGGACGGCGGGCGGTTGATTTATTTCGAGGGCACTTACACGGCCTCCTTTTCCGGCGCACGCCAAAAGACCCCGCGCTATGACTACAACCAAATGATGTACCGTCTGGCACTGGACAATGACCGCCTCGCGTTGCCCGCGCCGGTCTATCGAGTGCAGGGCGCGGACGGTCGCGAAAAGCTGATGACTCGCGTCGAGGTGGTGGCGAGTCACGCTTGGACAAACATCATTGAGATTGCGTTTTTCGCTTTGCCCGCGGCCCGGCCACAGCCTGGGTGGCGACCGGCAATAGCGAGGGAGGAGAAAGAGGGATTTGTTCTCCATGTTGCCGGGAAGAACGAGGCCGCCCGCCCGTTGTTTTACTTGCTTCCCGAGGAACAAAAGCATTCCGTCACCAATCTGGACGGTCCTTGGCACGGCGTGGCGAAGGTTGCAAACGGTCCAGAAGCGCCCCTCGATTTTCGAATCCAGGGATCCACCGTGATTATGAAGCCGGACACGCGCGGCGCCAGCAGCTCGTTCCGCGAAGGGAAGCTTCAATTTCAGATGACCATGGCCGGGAAAAACTTTGAGTTGTCCGGGGAACTGACAGGCGAGGAATTGACCGGGAAATGGCGGCAGATCGACGGTGATCTCACCGGCACATGGAGCGCCACGCCGGACACCTCCGACCAGCTATTCGGTCCGGGCGCGCTGTCGCCGTTGCATGAATACCGGCGCGAGTCCGACGGGCGGCGGCTCTATTCCACGCGGGAGATCGCGCCCGCCGGTTATCGGCTGCAAGGCGGGCCGCTGGGGAGAGTTTGGAAAAATCCGTTGACCGTGCTGACGCTCGATTTCGCGGCGGAGCCGCTCTCCCTGAAGCCGTGACCGGCGGTCGCCCAGTTCCTACTTCTTGGGCGCGACGGTGGTTGAAACGGACTCCAGCAAGCGTTCGATGACTTTCTCCACCGAGACACCTTCCGCTTCCGCGCGGTAGTTGATCAACACGCGATGCCGCAGAACAGGATGGGCAAGGGCGCGAATGTCGTCGGTCGAGACGTGCGAGCGCCCTTGCAACAACGCGCGCGCCTTGCCGCCGAGCACGAGGAATTGCGCGGCGCGCAGACCCGCGCCCCAACTGACCCACTCGTTCACGAATTCCGGCGTGCCCGATTGCTTGGGACGCGAGGCCGAGGCCAGGCGAACCGCGTAACGCACCACATCCTCCGCGATGGGGACTCGCCGGACCAACTCGTGAAAACTCAAAACGTCCTCGCCGGTGAACAGCGACTGAATTGGCTCGGGCCGGCCGCCGGTGGTGCGGGAGACCACACTCACCTCATCATCCTCCGGCAGGTAGTCAATCACCACATTGAACATGATGGGGTCCAACTGCGCCTCGGGCAGGGGATACGTGCCCTCCATCTCGATCGGGTTTTGCGTGGCCAGGACGAAAAACGGCTCGGGCAAGGCGTGGCGAACGCCGGCGGCGGTCACTTGATGCTCCTGCATGGCCTCCAGCAACGCGGACTGCGTCTTCGGCGGCGTGCGGTTGATCTCGTCCGCCAGAATGATGTTCGCGAAAACCGGGCCGTTTACAAAACTGAGCCTCCGTCCGTCGGCGCCGTCCTGCAAAATTTCGGTGCCCGTGATATCGGCTGGCATCAAGTCGGGCGTGAACTGGATGCGTTGAAACTTGAGGTGGAAAATCTGGGCGATCGACTTGACCAGCAAAGTTTTCGCCAGTCCCGGCGCGCCGGTGATCAGGCAGTGGCCACCCGCGACCAGCGCGATCAAGATTTGCTCGATGACGGCCTTTTGACCGACAATGGCCTTGTC
>CAZMLP010000896.1:0-4387 GCA_964566745.1 uncultured Verrucomicrobiota bacterium
GTTGCGTCGCGTCCTTTTCGTCCTCCTCGCCCAAATAGAGCACGCTCAATTGCTCGGTGTGGCCGGGCACACGATGAACAGTGTTGTCAAAATCCTCCTCGTCCCCTTCCAAATGCAAATGCTCGGCCGCGCCTTCCCCCGGAGGCACGGGCACCGCCACCACGCGCAATTGGCCCGGCGGCACGTACGCGTCCACCGGCGTGCCCGTGAATGACTTTTCCCCGGCGCGGGTCCAGCCGACGCGAAACTGCTCCTGCTTGGAATCCGAGGCGTTCAGCACGCGCACTTTAACCATTTCGTTGGTGCCCGTGTGTTCCACATCATCCCGCTCGGTTTGCCACTGAAGTCCGGCGTTGGTGGGATGTCGTGGCTTCAACGGCTCCAGCACCACCTCGGTGCCGCGCGGCCACTCGTGCCCTTGCAAACCGTCCAATCGCGCGCCCTCTTGAAAATCGCTCAAAACCACGACCTGTCGCACAAGCGCGGTTTGGTCGGCCTTCGCGGCATCCTCGATCAGTTCCGAGGCCGCGACCAGCGAGAGACCGAGTTGCGTGCTGAACCAGCCAGGCGAGACCTCGGCCAGGCGGTTGGCGACGAGTGCCTCCCTCTGCGAGGCGGACGCGGAACGCCATTGCTCGAAGGTGACCAGCGGCCGCGTCCCGCGATCAAAAGCCAGCACGCTCACTTGATCCGCCGGGCTGCATTTGCGGACCAGTTCCACCGCGCGCTTCTTCAAGTCGCCCCACAAATCCGCGCGACGCATGCTGGCGCTGGTGTCCACCAGCAGAACCATGCGTTTGCCCGCTCCCGTTTGGGCGGACGCGGCCACCGGTTGGCGCATATACGGACGCGCGAACGCGACCGCAAGGAGACCGAAGGCCAGGCAACGCAAGACCAGCAGGAAAATGTTCTCCAGACGGCTGCGCCGGGTGATCTGTGGCGGCGTCGGCTGCAGGAACATCAGCGAGCTGAACGGCATGCGCTCGCGCGTCGAGCGGCGGATCAGATGGAAAAGAATCGGCGCCGCGATGGCCAGCCCGCCCAGCAAAAACAATGGCGTGAGGAAGCTCATGCGCGACTCGCGCGGGCGCGGATTTTGCCAAGTCCCATGCGCGCGCGCAGGAAGTCAAACAAGGCCAGCTCCAGCGGCCGGTCCGTGGCCACCCGCTCGCGGATAATGCCCAGCTTCCGGCAAATAACGTCCACCGCCTCGTTGTGCTGCTTAAACCGGGCGAGATAGTTTTTCCGCGCCTGCGCGGGATCGATATACAAATCGCGCCCGGACTCGACATCGTGGAACAGCGCCGCCTTGTCGAAGGTGAAACTCACCTCCGCCGGGTCCAAAATTTGAAACAGCACCGCCTCGTGGCCGCTGGCGACGAGCGCAGTGAGGTTTTTTTCCAGCTTGTCCACCGGCGCCAGCAAATCTGTGATCAGCACGACGGCTCCTCGACGGCGGTAAAGTTGCAGCGCGCGGGTCAAGGGGGCGTCCAGGTCCGTGGAATTTCCGACCGGGGGCTTTTCCAGCGCGAGCATCAGATGGCGCAAATGACCGCGCCGCTGCCGGGCCGGAAGATATTCACGCACCTGCTCGTCAAAGGTGATCAAGCCAACCGCGTCGCCCTGTTGCGCCAGAAACCGCGCCAGCGTCGCGGCCAGGGTGTTTGCGTATTGCGCCTTGTGATAGCCAACCGACCCGTAGGTCATCGACCGGCTGTTATCGACCAGCAGATTGCAGCGGAGGTTGGTCTCGTCCTCGTACTTTTTGAGGTAATAGCGGTCACTCCGGGCGTAAAGGCGCCAGTCGAGGTAGCGCGGATCGTCCCCCGGGCTGTATTGCCGGTATTCCGTGAACTCCACCGAGAAGCCGTGATACGGGCTCCGGTGCATGCCGTGCCAAAACCCTTCCACCACCACGCGCGCTCGCAGTTCCAGGCTCTGGATGGCCATCAACGCCTTGGGATGAACCAGGGTGCCAGATTGGAACCCGTCTCCGGTTTCTCGGGAACTGGCCAAAGCGGATTTCATGGCTGGAAGCCCGCAAAATTTGCCAGAGGTGTCACGCGGCCAATCTAGGTTGAAACCAGCCGGGAGCAAGGCGGAATCCGGCGCAAATCACGAAAACCGGGCGCCGAATGACGAAAGAATCACCAAATCAAAACCTCCAACCTGCCGTCAAATGCAACGCGTGGAGCGCCACTTTGGACCTTGAGACAGTTGAGTTTGGCCATTCCTTTGTCATTCGCCATCCGTGATTTCGGAATATTCCAACGAGATTTTACAACCAGCCACCCCGCCGCGATCACAGCCGCGCTTTGATCAACGCCATCAAGTCGGCATAAGCGTTCACCGCTTTGAATTGCGGGAATTGCTGGATGACGTTGTCGGGCGCGTGAAAGAGAAATCCGTGATCGGCCTCTCCCAGCATGGTGGTGTCGTTAAAGGAATCACCGGCGGCGATGATCTGGTAGTTCAACGCCTTGAGCGCGGCCACCGACTTCTGCTTCTGGTTCGGCTGGCGCAACTGGTAATTCACGATGCGATCCTGCTCCACCACCAGGCGATGGCAAAACAGCGCGGGCCAACCGAGTTGGCGCATCAACGGCTGGGCAAACTGCTCGAAGGTGTCGGAAAGGATGATGACCTGAACAAGCGAGCGCAACTCGTCGAGAAACTCCTTGCCGCCGGGCAACGGGTTGAGCGTGCCGATGACCTCCTGAATGTCGCGCAGCTTCAAACCGTGGCGGTCCAGAATCGCGAGACGCCCCTGCATCAGCACATCATAATCCGGCTCGTCGCGCGTCGTGCGGCGCAACTCGGGAATTTTTGTCTTCTCGGCGACGGCGATCCAAATCTCGGGGACGAGCACCCCTTCCAAATCCAGCGTGACGATGGTTTGCTTCACGCGGCGACTCTTCCAAGATTCTTTTTGCGTGTCGAGTCGATCACTGATTTTCTCGCCGCGTGACTCGCGTGACACAATTCCGGTCGGCCACCATTCAAATTCCCGCCTCGACCTCGAATCTCGGTTCCGGCTTCGACACGCTGGGATTGGCTCTCAAGGTTTACAATCGCGTCCGCGTCACGCGCGCCAACCGGCGCGGCGTGCAACTAATCTCTGCGGTGGCCGAAACTGACCGCGCGGGCGCCGTGGCAACGTTGATGGAGGCAGCGCGGCATTTCTTTCGGCGAACCAAAACAGCTGCCTTTGGCATTGAAGTGGAGGTTGCCAGTGAATTTCCCGTGTCCCGCGGGCTGGGGTTTAGCGCGACAGTCCGGCTCGGCGTGATCGCGGGCCTCAACGAAATTTCCCAGGCGGGCTTGGGCCACCAAGGGCTGCTTGATTTGGTGACCGAATTGGAGGGGCATCCGGACAACGCGTCGCCAGCAATCTTTGGCGGGTTTACAGTGTCATCCATTCTGAATGGCAAGGTCCGCTGCCTCCCGTTTCCGGTCAGCAAGGATTTAAAATCCATCACCTTGATTCCGCGTTTTGGCATCAGCACCGAAAAAGCCCGCGCGCTGTTGCCGGCTCAATACACCAAGGCCGACGCGGCCCACGCCTTGAACCGGACGGCCCTCATCACCGCCGCGTTTGCCCAACGCAATTACGAGGCTTTGCGAGGCTTGTTCGACGACCGGATCCATCAACCGTATCGCGCGCAACTGATCCCGCAGTTGCCGCGCGTCATCGCCGCCGGCGAGAAGGCCGGGGCGATCGGCGGCTTCTTGAGCGGATCGGGCTCCGCGATCATTTGTCTGACTCTCGAAAATCCGGACCGCGTGGGACTGGCCATGTTGAGACAATTGCCCGACGCCGAAGTGAAAGTGTTTCGTGCCGAAAACCGGGGCTTTTCAGTAGGCGACCGGGCGTAAGGCAGTCACTACACGCTCAAGAAGCCACCGACGCCTCGCGAAAACCCCGCAAAACCTCCGAGTCCGCTCCCGGTTTCCACGCCAGATACAAATCCGCGTGAACTGGCTCGGCCAGCGGGCGAAACACCACGCCGGGGTGCGGCAAGGCTCGCAGCGGTTCCGGCAGAAGCGCCACGCCGCAATGGCCCGCCACCAGCCCAAGGATCGTGTGGCCGCGCTCGGCGGTTTGCAGCACGCGCGGGCGAAAACCGGCCCGGGCGCACGCGTCCCGCATGAACGCGGCCGCGCCCGGATAGGTCTGCTCCGAAATCGTGAAGAAAAGATCGTTCGCCAGTCGCGCGAGGGACAGCTTGGCTTTGCGCGTGGCGGCATGGCCCGCCGGCAACGCGGCAACAAAGTCGCAGGCGCCGATTTTCATTTTCTCCAGCCGCGCGCCGTCCGCCTCGTGCGCGAAACCGATCAATCCAAAGTCGAGTTTCCCTGCCGCGAGCGCTTCCGCCTGCGCGGTGGC
>CAZMLP010000897.1:0-1505 GCA_964566745.1 uncultured Verrucomicrobiota bacterium
CCAGACAAGTCAGACCCATCGCCTTCGCCCCGAACCGGGCCGGGAAATCTCTTGCCGTCCGCCGAGTCGATCCGCCTGCAAGAGGATGGGCGGCGCGAGAAGAACTGGAAGCGCTGGGGGCCGTACCTGGCCGAGCGCGAATGGGCGACGGTGCGCGAGGATTACTCCCCCCACGGAACCTGCTGGGAATATTTTCCCCACAACGCCGCCCGCAGCCGGGCGTATCGTTGGGGCGAGGACGGGCTGCTCGGATTCACCGACCGGGAATGCCGGCTTTGCTTCGCGCTGGCGTTGTGGAACGGTCGCGATCCGATTCTCAAGGAGCGATTGTTCGGCCTCACCGGCAGCGAGGGGAACCACGGCGAGGATGTCAAAGAGGAGTATTTTTACCTCGATTCGACGCCCACTCATTCCTACTGCAAGGCGCTCTACAAGTATCCGCAAGCGGAATTCCCGTATGACCGGCTCGTGAGCGAAAACCAGCGGCGGGGCAAAGAGCAGCCCGAGTTCGAACTGGCGGACACCGGAATATTTGCCGGGAGTCGCTATTTTGACGCGCAGGTGGAATACGCCAAGCGCGCCCCGAACGACATTCTCATTCGCGTCTCCGTGAGTAATCGCGGGCCGGAGGCGGCGACCCTGCATGTGCTCCCGACGGTCTGGTTTCGCAACACCTGGAGTTGGGGGGAGGATGCCGAGGGCGCCACGTCCCGGCCCAAAATTGTCCCGGAGACGGACACGAGCCTGCTGCTCGACCATGAGACGCTCGGCAAGTTTTTCTTCGAGTTCGAGCCCGGCCTGGACGGGGTTTTGCCGCCGGTGTTGTTCACGCAGAACGAGACAAACTACGAGCGGCTGTTTGGCACGAAGGGCGCGTCGCCTTACACCAAGGACGCGTTCCACGATTATATTGTCGCCGGCCGCGCGGACGCGGTCAATCCGCAACGGAATGGAACCAAAGCCGCGCCGCACTACCGCCTGCAACTCGCGCCGGGCGAGACGCGTGTCATCCGCCTCCGCCTCGCCTCCTGCTGGGAAGGCACCGGGGTGTTCTCCTTGCATGGCGATCCGCTTGAGTTTGACCGCATCTTCGCGGAGCGGCTGGCCGAGGCGGACGAATTTTATCGCTCGATTTTGCCGTCGCATTTGCGCCCGGAGGAGCGGTTGGTGGCGCGCCAGGGTTATGCCGGGCTGCTCTGGACGAAACAATTCTACCACTATGTGGTGAACGACTGGTTGCGGGGTGATCCCGGCCAGCCGCCGCCGCCCCCGGGCCGCAGGCAGGGCCGCAACGCCGAGTGGCGGCATGTGTACAGCCGCGACGTTTTGTCGATGCCGGACAAGTGGGAGTACCCGTGGTTTGCCGCCTGGGATCTCGCGTTCCACATGATTCCCTTTGCGCGGCTGGACGCGCGTTTCGCGAAGCACCAGCTCGGCCTGCTCCTGCGCGAGTGGTACATGCACGCGAACGGCCAGATTCCCGCCTACGAATTCGCCTTCGGGGA
>CAZMLP010000898.1:0-2822 GCA_964566745.1 uncultured Verrucomicrobiota bacterium
CCCTCCCGCGAACGGCAGGAAGTGGGTCGCCGAGTTCACTCCCGGAACAAGCGGGGCGAACTTGGCGGGATGGAACAGAATCCCCTCCGGCAGGGAGCGCCACTCTGTTAAATAGCGCGGGGTGTCCTGGCCGGGCTGCGATCCCACGGTGTGGTCGGTAAAAATGGCGTAAGAGGTTAATTGCCCGCCGACAGCGTTCGTAAACTGCTTCTTGAGGCTGGCCGAGGCGGAGTTGAGCTTGGCCAACTGATCACTCAACATCTTGGCCGGATACGGGCCGCTTGTTCCGGTGAATTGGGGGACAAAAACCATGTACACCGTCGCCCGCTGACTGATGGCCATGGCCCGGGCGAACGCCAAATCATCCTCCAACTGGCGGTTCGCGGCGGTCCCCACATTTCCCTGTCCCAGACCTTTGAACGCCGGCATGGCAATCCGGGCCAGGATGCCGATGATCGCCACGACCACCAGCAACTCAATCAACGAGAACGCCGCGCGACGGCGCGTGCGGGTAGTTGACTGACGTTGTTGGCGGGGAAAAAGGTTCATGGGATCATTACCAACTGATGACGTTGTCCTTATTGGCGCCGACACTGGCGTTAACCTTGGGATCCACTTGCCCGTCCGGTCCAAAAGACCAAACCATCACGCCGTTATTATACTGGAAATTATTCTGGTTCGCCGCGTCGGACGGACGGCTCAGCCCGTTGAAGCCACTGCCCGCCGCAGCCTTTGGCTGTTGCGAGACAACCGCGTTGCGATAAAAAGCGTCGAGGCAGCGCCCGTCCCCGTTCAAATCAATGGACACGATATAAGGATTGCCCCATGGATCGCGATAAACACCGTCCTCGCCAATGCCCGGCTTCGGACTAACCAGCGCGCCTGACTTGCTGAAGCCTCCGGCCACTTCCTTGGCCCCCTTAAGAAAAGTGATCTTGTTGGGATTCAACCGGCTATTGAAGTTAAGGGTGTTGGGCGTGGAGCCACCAAACGCGACCCCGTTGCGGAAGTTGTCCACGTTGTTCAAAATACCGATCAAATGGGCATTGCTTTCCTGCTCTTGAGTGTTGTTAAGAACGGGCCCCAAAATCTGGGTTTTCTTGTTTACCATCTGAACTCGCGCGCCACTTTGCGGATTCACATACGTCGTCCCGTAAGTGAAATCGGGGTCGTTCTCGGTGGAGTTTTGCCGCGCCTGGCCGGTCGAAGGATACCGGTGATATTCAGCCTCGTACGCCGAAATCGCGCCCACAAGGTCATTGATCTCCGTTTTGCACAGGGCCACCTGCGCCCTGACCTTGGCGCGGGAAAGCGCGGGCAGAAGCATGCCAGCCAAAATGGCGATAATGGAGATCACGGTCAGCAGTTCGATCAGTGTGAAACCGTGACGCGGGCGGTGTGGATGGCGATGGGTCTTCATGACTGGAAAAATGGACTGGGTGAAAGCACTCGGTGATAGCTACCAATTGCCGATCGTTTTGAGTTTGCCGCCCGAGTAGTACTCAAGCCACAGGTCGAAGCCCGTGGCATTATTGGTGGGCGAATTGGAAATGTAACGCCAAGGGTTGACCGTTTTGTTATCCACTCCAGGGTAATTCTGGATCTGTTGCTGGACGGGGTCGGCGGGAGGCGGATTCCAATTCACCGGCCCGACCAGCAATTGGATCTCTGGACTGGTCTGAACGATCTTGTGCTCATTGGCGGACAGGGAGATGAATTTTTTGACTTCCTTGGGGTCATCACTGGCGTTTGAGAAGCCGGAAACCCCGGAGCCGAAGAAGGCATTGAGACCTGTTTGATTTATGGACTGCGAGCTGTCCAGCGTCCGGAAAGTCCCGTCCTTGCGAACCGTTCCCATCAACTCGTAATAAAGGGGATTCTTTTGCGGATTAAGCCGGTCACCACCATCCGGCGGGTAAAAGCCAAGCTGCCCTTTGTAGTCGCTGATCGCGGTGGTGAGCTTGTGCAATTGCGCGGAGGCAGCGGCGGCCCGCGATTTTTGGGAGGCGGTGCCGGACAATCCCACCACCAAGCCCGCCAAGAGGGCGATAATAGAGATGACCACCAGCAACTCGATCAAGGTAAAGCCGCGCCGTGACTCCCGTGTGGGAAGTTCAGTGGCCGGGGCCACACCGCTTTGGGTAACACGATTGTTCATGCTGTCGGGTTGTCTATCTTTCCCGCAATTCTTGTTCCATTCGCTCGCTGAGCCACTGTTTGATCATGCTCTGATAATTCAAGTACCGCGAGCGGGCCAACCGCTTGATCCGCGCCAGCATGCGGGGATCGATCCGCAGCGTGATCGTGATGGACTCGGAAATCTCACTCGCCGCCGCCACCGCCGACTCCATCAATCGCAAATCCACCCGTGTCTCCGCCCAAAACGCCGCCTCGGCTTCCTCGCTGTCGAACAGCGGCACATCATCCCATTTGGCCAGCGTTGTCATCGTTAATTCCGGCGCAGCCTACTGCGCGAGCGTCTGGTTGAGCTTGCGCTGGTAGAAAAAATTTTCTTCCGGATCAAAAACCCGCGCGAAAATCACGCGGATCTGTTTGCCGTTCGTGCGGTAGAGGCTGAATACCCCCACCCCGCTCGCCGAGCGCCCCAAGTTAAAATACCGCGCCTGGGTGCTGAACCGGGGCGAGTCCGGCAAGATGCGAATGGCAAAAGGATCCTCGAAGGATTCCTCAATGTCTCGCGGCGTCAAAGAACTATTCAACTCGAAGGGCGGATTGTTCCAGTCAAACTCCATACCCGTTTGGGTCTGTATATCAATCGCCCATGCAATGTGATTACATTGTATTTACAACGGATTCAACCA
>CAZMLP010000899.1:0-4741 GCA_964566745.1 uncultured Verrucomicrobiota bacterium
GAGGAACGAGGGGCTACGCAGGTCCTCGCCAGCGCCCTGTTTTTTGAGATGGAACCGGAAGACGTGGCTCAAATCGGCGTCGTCCTCGACTGGCCTGAAGGTGAAATTGCCGTTGAAGAATTTCACGCGCCCGGCCGCGACCACTTTCTCCGCCGGAGAATCCGCCGCCGTGGTCATCGTGATGTCATACGCCGGGAAGGCAGTCATCTCGTAATTGCCAACCCCGCTGGCGCGCACTCCATAAACGCTCATCACATAGGAGTCGCCCACCTCCATCTCGACCTCGCTGACGGGCTCGACGCGGGCGAATTGGTTTAGTGGCGTCAAAGGGATTTCCAGCAGTCCCGGAACGATGTTTATTCCGGCCGACTCGTAGGCGCTCTCGGTCAGGCCGACGCAACTCAATCCAAAGCGGCTCGTGAAAAAGCCGGTGCCGCCCACCGTCAGGTACGGCGTGCCAATCTTGCCGATGGCGTATTGCGCGATGGCCGTTCGCTGGTCGTCCGTCGGTTCCGGCTTGGGCCGCCGGGCACCCATGTAGAGATGGAGACCGGCGCCCATTCTTTTGAAAAACGAGCTGTCCAGGTTAAAATCATGCTGGAACTGGACACCATCAACCGCGCCGCCAAATTTCTTTTCGGGGGTGGTGTCGGCGGAAGTCGATTCGATGATGGTCATGCCGTCATTGTTCGTGGAACTCGCGCTGGTCGTGCCCAGGTAGATTCCGGTGTGGCCGGGCAGCCACCCCATCTGTTTGATCAGATTGTCCCGCGTCATCGCGTAGATCAGGTCGCCCTTCTTCAGATATTTTCCGGGAATGTCGAACACCACCTCGGTCTCGAACCGCTCCACAAAAAAATTCATCGAGGAGAAGTGGCTCACCGGCACGCGCAGTATCCCGCTCGCGGCGTCATAGACATAGTTGGTCACGAGGTCCGTGTAATTAGTCTCGGCCCCCGAGCGACGCCCCTCATTGAGCGCGCTGAGATAGTGGATTTGAAAACCGGGGGAATTCGCAACCCCCGGCGGTAGTTGGAACGAAAGAGTGGCCGGTTGTTTGAACACCAATCCGTCCGGTTGAAAAACGAACTGGCTGGAGAAAGAAAAATTGGAGTTGGACGCGTCCTTCACGAGCGTGACTTGGACGCGGGTGTCCTGGTCCAGCGCGCCCGGCGGAATCGCGAGAGAAACCTCCGGACTCACTTGGATGATTCCCCCGGCCGCCGCCGGCACCACGGCTCCCCCAGTGGCGCCGGTAGAGACGCCGCTCCGCAGCCGATAGAACATCCTGCCCACCGGGGCAATGCTCACCGTCCGCAAATTGCCAGTGGCGACCGGTGTGTCCGTCACTAGCGTCCAGGCAATGGGTGAAGCGAGTTCCGGTGTGGACTCGAGCTGGAAGGATCCCGCTCCATCCACCCAACTGAGATTGACGTTGCCGCCGGCGCGCGTGGCAGTGAGGCTGACATTCGCCGTCGTAATCATTGTCACCGTGAACGTCGCTGGAGCGCTGGCGGTGGTGTCCACCCGTACTTTGATTTCCGCGGATCCAGCCGCCAATCCTCCCGGCAGCAAGGCAACCAGCTTGCTCGCATCTCCATCCAAAACAACCGTTGCGGCGCCGTTTACTTCAACTTGGCTGCCGGATGGAGCGGGGTTAAAGCCCGTGCCGCGGATGACCACGATTGACCCCGGCGGGCCGGAGGCGGGGTCCAAACTGGTGATAACGGGCGGGGCGGTCACAGCGACACCCTGCCCCGTCACGCTCACCGTTTGCGTGGGACGATCGGTTTGCTCGTTGGTGCTGAACGAGAGTGTGCCCGTTTGGGCGCCGACGCCGGTTGGCGCGAAGCGGACGGTAATATTCGTCGCCGTGCCCGCCGCGAGCGTGACGGGAAAAGCGGCCGTCGCGCCAAACCGGTTGTTGTCCGAGGAGAGGCTGCCAATCACCAGTGTGGCCGAGCCGGTGTTGGTCACTGCGAGGGGAAGATCCCTGGCGCCGCCCACCGTGACAGAACCGAAATCGAGGCTGGCCGGACCAAACACAAGAAACGGCGCGGAAGGAGTATTGGTAAAAACAGCGTCCGAGCCGGTGAACCCGCTCCAGTCCACGTACTCACTTACCTTGCCGCCCTTGCCATTTGGATTGAGTTGGTTGCGACTGTCGATGTTCGAGTTGTCGAAAGGCCCGGAGGCATCGCCCCAGAAATTGTTTTTGGCATCGACCACCACGCGCGTGTCGAAATTCTCGAGGGCGAAGTTGGTGTTGCCGACAAAGGTGCTTTGGCGGATCACCGGTTGAGCGCCGTTGATGACGGCCACGCCATCATTGGAATTGTTGGCGAACTTCGAGGAAGTGATTTGCGGTCCGCCGCCGTTGATCCGCAAGCCGTCATGCGCGCTGTTTTGAACAATCACCGCGGAGATTCGCGGGCTTCCGCCCATGGAGACAATGCCTCCGTCCGTGCCCGCCCCCGCGAACTCGACGATGCAATTCTCCAACACGGAATCGCCGTTCGCGGCCCGAAAATAGATGGCCTCCCATTGTCCCGGCGCCTTGACCGCGTCATCGGAGGTAAACCGTATCGGCGCGGCAGGCGTGCCCCTGGCGAGCAGGATGCCATCGACAATGAGCGCGTCCTCCAGTCCTTGGAATTGGACCGTCGTTCCCGGCTCCAATGTCAGCGTCTTGCCGGTGTTCACATACAAATCCTCGATAATTGTATAGGGCACCGTGTCCCTGGTCCAAGTGCCGCTGCGAGTAAAACTCGTGCCATAAACCCCAACACCGTTGTTGCCGTTTCCTGTCGCGGCATTGTTGCGCAACACCGGCAAGGCGTCCGCGCGCATGACAACCGCAAAGCCGCCGTTCGTGGCTCCATTGCCGGCAAAGACGCAATTCTCCACCCGCGCGTCGGAGTTGTACATGTTCAACCCGTGCAGGCGCGCGTTGCGGATGGTTGCATTGAGAATCGACGGCGAACTGTTCTCCAAACGGACACTTTCGTCGTAGTACCCTTGGGCGGCGCCATATTCCACGATGCAATTCGACAAAACCGAGTTCGTGTCCGGCGCGCGGAAAATGAGCGCCTTCCATTGCCCCGGCGCCTTGGCGGTGTCGTCCGAGGTAAACACTATGGGCGCGCCGGGCGTGCCTTGCGCCAGCAACGTGCCGTCGATGTACATGCCGTCCTCCACCCCTTGAAATTGAATGGTGATGCCCGGCTCGAGCGTCAGGGTCTTTCCTGAATTCACGTACAAATCCTCGACAATAGTGTAGGGCAGAGCGTCCTTCGTCCACGCGCCAGACCGGGTGAAACTGGTTCCATAAACACCAATGGCGTCGTTTCCATTGGCCGAGGCGGAGTTGTTTCGCAGGATCGGCAAGGCGTCCGCGCGCATCACCATGGCGAAACCGCCATTGGTCCCGCCATTGCCGGTGAAAGTGCAATTCTCCACTCGCGCGTTGCAATTATACAAGTTCAGGCCATGCACGCGGGAATTTCGAATCGCGGTTTCGAGGATTGCCGGCGAGGCGTTCTCCAGCCGGACGCTCTCGTCGTAGTAACCCCGCGCGGCGCCGTATTCCACGATGCAATGGGACAAAATCGAGTTGGTGTTCTCCGCCCGAAAGATCAGGGCCTTCCATTGGCCCGGCGCTTTCGCCGCGTCATCCGAGGTGAACAGGATCGGGGCGTCGGCGGTTCCCTCGGCCAGCAACGTGCCGTCAATGAACATGCCATCCTCGACACCCTGAAACTGGATGGTGGCGCCCGGCTCCAGTGTGAGCGTCCTGCCTGAATTGACATAAAGGTCCTCCACAATCGTGTAGGGCAAGGCGTCCTTGGTCCATTTTCCGGAGCGGGAGAAACTGGAGCCGTACACGCCGATGGCATTGTTGCCATTCCCGGTGGCGGAGTTGTTGCGCAATGCGGGCAGGGAATCCGACCGCATCACCAGCGCGAAACCGCCATTGGTCACGCCATTGCCTGCAAAGCTGCAATCCCGCACCTGCGGATCGGCATTGTACATGTTCAGGCCATGCAAGCGCGCGTTGCGAATGGTGCAGTTGGCAATCAGAGGCGAGGCGTTTTCCAGGCGAACGCTCTCGTCGTAGAAGCCTTGCGCGGCGCCATATTCGACGATGCAATGGGACAAAATCGAGTTCGTATTGGCTGCCCGAAAGATCAGCGCCTTCCATTGCCCCGGCGTCTTCACCGTGTCGTCCGACGTGAACAGGATGGGCGCGCCCTCGGTTCCTTGGGCTAATAACGAGCCATCAATAAACATGCCGTCCTCCGGCCCTTGAAATTGAACGGTTGTGCCCGGCTCGAGGGTCAGAGTCTGGCCGCTGCTAATATAAAGGTCCTCAACGATCGTGTACGGGATCGTGTCCCTGGTCCAAGCGCCGGTGCGGGAGAAGCTTGATCCGAAAACCCCGATGGCGTTGTCGCCATTGCCCGTGGCGGTGTTGTTTCGCAACTTGGGCAGGGAGTCCGACCGCATCGACAACGCAAACCCGCCATTGCCGGTGAACTGGCATCCCTCGACCCTGGCGTCGGAAGCGAACAGAATCAGGCCGTCCTTTCGGCTGCCGCGAACGGTGCAATTCAGCAATGCCGGGGAGCCGTTTTGGATGACGATGCCCTGGTCTGCGAAACCGGCGGAGGCGCCGTATTCAATCACGCAGTTTTGCAGCACGGAGTTGGTGTCCGACGCGCGGAAATAAATGGCCTTCCAT
>CAZMLP010000900.1:0-3118 GCA_964566745.1 uncultured Verrucomicrobiota bacterium
GAGGAAAAACGCGACGGCACGCTCGGACTCCTGTTCCTCACCGACCTGACCGGGTTTGATGTCGTCATCGGCAAGCTGCTCTCGAACTCGCTCGGCGCTCTTTACAACTTGCTGGGTGTGTTTCCCATCATGGCAATAACCTTGTCCATGGGCGGGGTGACAAACGGCGAGTTTTGGCGCACCGCGCTCGTGTTGGTCAACGCCATGTTCTTTTCGCTCGCCCTCGGATTGCTCGTCTCTGCTTGGGAGCGGGAACAATTCAGAGCCATTCTTATCACACTCGCCGGAGTAATCGTCTCTCTTCTTTTTCTGCCATTTCTCGGCTGGTTGTCGGAGCGGATTTTGCATTGGGATTTTCTCTCCGGCCTTAGTTTGTTGACCGCATTTCGGTTTGGGCCGGATGGCACTTATCACCTCCATGCGGGTGAGTTCTGGAGAGCCGTGGGCCTCACACACCTGATGGGCTGGATTTTTCTGGCGATTGCCAGTTTGGCGCTGCCGCGCCGCTGGCAAGATCGACCTTTCGCTTCAGGGGCAAAATCCCCGGTTACACAGGCTCTCTCGCCACTGACAACGCCGTTTTTCGGCCCCAAGACCGTTCAAGAGCATCGCGAGGCACGTCGGAAACTTCTTGATCTGCACCCGCTACTGACGTTGACCGAGGCTCCGCCCACAGTCAGGCGGCTCGCATGGCTGGCGGTGGCCATTTCAGTGATGATGTCACTGGCTTTCACCCTTTTTTTGGGAAGAAGTCCATTTATATCGGGCTATATCATGTGGCTTCCCGGCTTGCTGCTCAAAACCTTGTTCGTCTGGCAATCGTGCCGTTTCTTTGCCGAGGCCCGGCGCACCGGCGCGATGGAATTGCTGCTGAGCACACCGATGACAGACAAGGACATCATTGAAGGCCAGCGGCTGGCGATCAAACGCGCCTTCTTTTGGCCGTTTGTCGTTTTTTGCTCCGCGCCCTTCGTGATGCTTATCGGCACGCGCATAGCGTTTACTATCGTAAATCTCACCCATGGGGCCGATAATGGAATTTGGGGCGCGGGCTTGCTCTACATGTTTTACCGCGTGGCCGTTTACTTGCTTTTTTGGCGGGCGGCGGGCACGGCCGGCATGTGGTTCGCGCTTACCGTGAAACACCCCAGCATGGCTTTTTTTCGCACGCTAATGGTGTGCGTGATTATCCCCATGATTCTTTTCATCGTGCCTGACATCCTCATTATGCTGGTCCTTGCCGTTTGGAGCCATTCCCGCTGGGAACCCAAAATGCGCCAGAAGATCGGACGGTCCCGCGCCTTCTCGGCTTGAGCCACGCAAAGAGAACTACTTTGACAGCCGCGGCTGGCTGGTGAAAATCCCCGGCCATGACCACCTGCACCGTCTTGAGGCGAATCGTCGTTCTACTGGCCGCGTTCCTTGTCGGCGGAAACGTCCGCGCCGTGGATGATTACCAACTCGGCCCCGACTCCTTTTCACAGCCTGGAGTGCCTCAAGGCAAGGTGATCAAGCGCGTCTGGAACGAGAGCAAGATTTTTCCCGGAACGGTGCGCGATTACTGGGTTTATGTGCCCGCCCAATACGATGCCGCCAAGCCCGCCTGTGTCATGGTGTTTCAGGATGGCGGCGGTTACGTCGGCATTACCAACGGCAGCTACCGCGTGCCGGTCGTGTTTGATAACCTGATCCATCGCCGCGAAATGCCGGTGACCATCGGCATCTTCATCAATCCCGGCAACTTTCCAGCGGCCAACACCGGTCAGAAACCCCGCAGCAATCGCAGCGTTGAATACGACTCGCTCGGGGATCAATACGCGCGATTTTTGTTGGAAGAAATCATCCCGGATGTCGCCAAGGATTACAACTTGAGCAAGGACCCCAACTGCCGCGCGATTGGCGGCGCCAGCTCGGGCGGAATTTGCTCTTTCACCGTGGCGTGGGAGCGGCCAAACGAGTTTCGCAAGGTGTTCAGCACCATTGGCAGCTTTGTCAACATCCGGGGCGGCCACATTTATCCCTCGCTGATCCGCAAAACCGAGCGAAAACCGATCCGCGTCTTCCATCAGGACGGCTCAACGGACCTCGACAACGAGCATGGCAACTGGCCGCTCGCCAACCAGCAAATGGCGGCGGCGTTCAAGTTCGCCGATTATGATTACCGTTTCGTGCTCGGCGACGGCGCGCACAATGGCAAGCACGGCGGATCAATTTTCCCGGAGGCCATGCGCTGGCTCTGGCGGGACCACGCGAATCCCGCCACGTCGCCTGTCACGGAGAGTTCCCATTCGCCGGACGCGCCGCGTGGCGCGGATGATTACAAGCTCGGCCCCGACTCCATGCCGCAGCCCGACGTCCCGCGCGGCACAGTCACCAAGTATAGTTGGAACCACAGTTCAATTTTTCCCGGAACGGAGCGGGACTATTGGGTTTATGTGCCTGCCCAGTATGATGCCTCCAAGCCCGCCTGCTTCATGGTGTTTCAGGACGGTGGCGGTTACGTGAGCACGAATGGCTCGTTCCGGGTCCCCATTGTGTTTGACAATTTGATCCATAAAAAAGAGATGCCGGTGACCATCGGCATCTTCGTCAATCCCGGCTCCATTCCGCCCGCCGAAAAAGGCGGGAAGGCACGGGGCAACCGGAGCTTCGAGTACGACTCCCTCGGCGATCTCTACGCGCGATTTTTGACCGGGGAGCTTCTGCCGGAGATCGCGAAACAATACAACCTCACCAAGGATCCTGACGGCCGGGCGCTTGCGGGCATCAGTTCCGGCGGGATTTGCGCCTGGACGGTCGCATGGGAGCGTCCCGATGCCTTTCACAAGGTGTTGAGTCAAATCGGCAGCTTCACCAACATACGTGGCGGGGAAAATTACCAGGCATGGATTCGGAAAACCGAGCGGAAGCCAATTCGCGTTTTCCTTCAAGACGGAACCGGCGACCTCGACAATCTGCACGGGAACTGGCCGCTTTCGGCCCAAGAAATGGCGGCCTCGCTGAAGTTCAAGGGATACGATTACCAGTTCGTCCTCGGTGATGGCGGTCATAATGGCAAACACGGCGGGGCGATCCTGCCGGATTCGTTGCGCTGGCTTTGGCGCGATTATCCGCGATG
>CAZMLP010000901.1:0-1588 GCA_964566745.1 uncultured Verrucomicrobiota bacterium
GGGCGCCACCCAATCCGCGCCCGCCTCGGCCTCGAGCACCGCCTGCCGGGCGAGAATCGCCACCGTCGCGTCGTTGTCCACGTCGCCGGTGCGCGGGTCCAGCACGCCGTCATGGCCGTGGCTGGTGTAGGGATCGAGCGCCACATCGGTCACCACCACCAGGCCGGGGATGGCCTGCTTGATGGCGCGCACGGCCCGGGGGATCAAACCGGTGGCATCCAGCGCGTGCGAGCCTTGCGGGTCCTTGAGCCTCGGATCAATGCGCGGAAACACCGCGACGGCATGAACGCCCAGCTCATGCAACGCGCGGCACTCAGCCACGGCATCCTTCACCGAGAGGCGCGACACGCCGGGCATCGAATCCACCGCCTCGGGCGCGGCGTCGCCGTCCTGCACAAAAATGGGGGCGATCAGGTCCCCGGCGAGCACGCGCGTCTCCTGCACCAGCGCACGGATGGATGGGGTGGACCTCAGACGGCGCGGGCGGCGAACGATATTTAGGCGGGGGTGATCGCTCATAAGTTTCGAGAGTGTAATCCGGCCAATGGCGCGGACAAGGGGATTGGAGCCGACCCCAGCCCGTCAGTTCCACTCCTAAACCGCGACCGAACCGGCGGCGCCAATACCGCAGCCGGCCTGGCTCTATTTTTTCTTGTTCGCGCCGTGGACTTGCGAGGCGACTTTCAGGCGCAGGCCGTTCAGGCGGATGAAGCCGGTCGCGTCGTCTTGATTGTAGGCCTTGGTCGGGTCGGCCTCCATCGTGGCGATGTGCGGATTGTAAAGACTTAACGGCGACTTGCGGCCGGAGGTCATGATGTTGCCCTTGTAGAGCTTCACCTTCACCGTGCCCGTCACGTCCTTCTGGCTCTCGGTGACGAGGGCCTGCAACGCGAGACGTTCCGGCGCGAACCAGAAGCCGTAATAGACCAGCTCGGAGTATTTCGGGATGAGCGAGTCGCGCAGGTGCATCACCTCGCGGTCCATCGTGAGCGTCTCAAGTTGCCGGTGCGCGTAGTGCAGGATCGCGCCGCCGGGAGTTTCATAAACCCCGCGCGACTTCATGCCGACGAAGCGGTTCTCGACGAGATCGACGCGCCCCACACCGTGTTTGCCGCCGAGCTTGTTCAGAGCGCGCATCACGCCAAGCGGATTCAACGCCTTGCCGTTCACCGCGACGCAATCACCCTTCACAAAGTCGAGCGTGACGAACTCGGGCTTGTCGGGCGCCTCCTCGGGCGAAACGCTGAGAGTGAACATCTCCTTGTTGGACGGCGCGAAGGCGTCGAACCACGGGTCTTCCAAGATGCCCGCCTCGTAGGAAATGTGCAGTAGGTTGCGGTCCATGGAATACGGCTTCTTCGCCGTGGCTTGCACGGGGATGCCCCGCTCCTCGCAATACTTGATCATTTCCACGCGGCCCGGAAACTCGGCGCGGAACGAGGCGTCCCGCCACGGGGCGATGATTTGCAACTCGGGGGCGAGCGCGGCGGCGGTCAACTCGAACCGCACCTGGTCGTTGCCCTTGCCGGTGGCGCCATGGCCGATGGCATCAGCTTTCTCGGCGCGGGCGATCTCGATCATGCGCTTG
>CAZMLP010000902.1:0-2572 GCA_964566745.1 uncultured Verrucomicrobiota bacterium
CCGAAGCGAGAGAAACGCTCCATTGGTTCCGAGGCCAACAAGTAGCGACCCTGGAGCAGTTCCTCAAACGTCAGAAAATAAACCTCGCGGACCTGGCCAAGCCTCCCGCGCCGAGCGATCCCAGCCACACGCGTTATTGTCCGCGTTGCGAGTCCCAATACACCGACGCGGCGGAGGTTTGCCCTGAGTGCGGCGGCCGGGCGCTGGAGAAGCTGTGACTTCAAGATTGTTTTGAGCAAAACGCCTCCCGCCCTTCTCCAATAACGGCTATCGCGAGAGGCGCATAGGCTTCGTTATCGGTTTTCCAAGCTCTTGGGCCATCCGTAAAAGACACAAGCACCAAAGGCCAATGCCCAAGTTAAAACCAACGAAATAAGAGATAGTCCAAAGAGTGCCAAATTTTGGCCGACCAGCGAAAGGGGAAGGATCAATAGGGCTTGGAGCGTTATCAACGAGGAGTGAACGGGAAATCCCGATGGTGCAAAGGCCAACGCAAAAATGACCGCCCACACAAACCTTCGCACCACGAGACCCCATGATTTTTGGCTGTTCGGGCGGCAAAGGAGAGCCAGCGCGCTGAAAATCACAACACCCAAACCGAAATACATCAGATTCAGCCCGTCCACTAAGTCAGTAAATAATGACAAGTACGAGGTCACGGATCAGTCGCTGAGAACACCGTAACGATCATTACATTCCCGACAGCCCCTTTAAGTACGCCAGGATCAACTCCGGCAGGTCTTTGCTGTAACCGCCTTCGAGCAGGCTGACCGCCGGAATGCCCAGTTTGCGGATCGACTCGCCGATCCAGTGAAAGTCCTCGGCCTCGAGCGTTTCCTGCGCGAGAGGATCCCGGGCGTAGGCGTCGAAGCCGGCAGAGACCGCGATCAAGTCCGGCTTCTCCTTGGCCAGCGCGTCGAGCGCGGAGCGAAGCACTTTACGGTATTCCTCGCGTTTCGTTTGCGGGGCGACGGGATAGTTGAAGCAGTTCTGGCCGACGTTCGCGGTGCCGGTGCCGGGATAACAAGGATGCTGGTGAATCGAGTAGAAAAACGCGCCGGGATGATCCACCAAGATCGCCTCGGTGCCGTTGCCGTGATGAACGTCGAAGTCATACACCGCGACTTTTTTCGCGCCGGTGGCGAGGGCTTCGAGCGCGGTAATCGCAATGGAGTTCAGATAACAAAAGCCCATCGGATGCTCGCGCGTGGCGTGGTGGCCCGGCGGACGAAGCAGGCTGAACGCCACCTCTCCCGCGCGCGCCGCCTTGAGCGCGGCCAAGCCACCGCCCACGGAGCGGCGCGCGTGGTCGATAATGTTAGGATGCGCGGGCGTGTCGGCGTCAAAATCAGCGGCGGCTTTGCGAACGGCCTCCAGATGCCCCGCGGTGTGGGCGCGGAGAATGGTCGCGTCCTCCACCGCCGCCGGCTCGGCCCATGTGATGGGCAATGCCGTTTGCGATTTTAGCAATTCGAGCGACTTCGAGATGCGCGCCGGCCGCTCTGGATGGCCGTAAGAGGAGTAACCGGTGCAACGCTCGTCCGTGATAATCTTCATGCGGGCATCATGCGCCTTTTCCCCGTCCTGACAATTCTGTTCCGCCGCGTTGGCGTGGATTCGCGACTTGGCAAGGAATTCCGCGACGGGTAGGAATGGAAAACTCAAACCGGGCGCGCATCATGAACACTTCCCTCGCGGTTCTCACCCGCCAAGGCGGGCTGCTGGCGGTGAATTTGCTTTTTCTAATGGTGTGGGGATTCGCGAGCATCGACAAGCTGCGGCATGGCAAGCCGGATTGGTTTGCGGACAAGTTTGGCAAAACGGTGCTCGGGATTTTTCCCGGCCTGTCCGCGACCTTCTGGTTGTTGACGGCCGCCGGGACCGCCGGATTCTTGCTGGCCATCCTCGCCCTGTTACGCGGTGATTTTTGCCGGCGGGACGGCGCGCCCTGGCTGGCAGCGATGGTGGCTTGGAGCCTGTTTGTTTTTCTTCAACTGGGCTTCGGGCAATGGCTTACGGATGACTACCTTTCCGCGCACCAGCAGTTCATGTATTTTTCGGGAACGCTGGTGGCGCTGATTTATGTCACCGGGCAATTTGGATTGGCCGATTCGTCCGGCAAAAAGTAATTTGGCGGCGGTTATAAAGGCCGGGGCGGTTTTGTAATAGGCGGGTGCCTTGTTATCGGGTTAGTTTACGGCTCGTATGTTCAATCGCTTTCGCGTCTCGTTGCAGCTCCTCCGCAATTCGCTCGCGGTCATGACGGAACATCCGAAGCTGGCGGTGTTTCCCGTCGTGATCGGTTTTATCACCATCGGACTGGCGGCGTTTTTCATCGGCCCGATGCTGTTGTACCCCACCGGCCACTCCCTGCTGTCCGGCGAACATTGGCAGGCATTGGGCAGGCTGTTTTTCGGCGGCGTCCATGGGCCAGGGCGCAACATCGCCTTCGTTGCCTCGAAGCATCCGTTCCTGATGGGGTACATGGCCCTGTTCTATTTGGTCTCGATGTTCACGGCGACTTTTCTGAACGTCGCCTTTTACCACGAAATCCTGTCGGCGCTGCGCGGCG
>CAZMLP010000903.1:0-4081 GCA_964566745.1 uncultured Verrucomicrobiota bacterium
AAGTAGCGGTCGTGCGTGACCACGAGAAACGCGCCGGGAAAATTCTCCAAAAACTCCGCCACCCATTCGATGGCGGCGGGGTCGAGATGGTTGGTCGGCTCGTCGAGGATCAACAAATCCGGCCGCGACACAATCGCGCGGCAAAGCGCCACGCGTCGTTTCTCGCCACCGGACAATTTGTCGATGCCGCGCTCGCCATCCGGTGTGTCCAGTCGCGCCATCGCGAGTCGGATGCGGTGGTCCAAGTTCCACCCATCAAGCGCGTGGATTCGTTTTTCCAATTCCTCGTGCCGGTGCGACTCGGCGGGCAGTGACTCGAACTCGGCAATCAAATCGAGCACATGCTTGGCCCCCGCGCGCACGTTCTCAAACACGGTGAGCGCCGGGTCGAGCGTGAAATCTTGGGAGAGATAGCCCACCACCAGATCGCGTCGTGCCGTCACAGTTCCGCTGTCTGGCGCCTGTTGCCCGGCGAGCACTTTCAGGAAGGTGGACTTGCCGGAGCCGTTGCGCCCGACCATGCCCGCGCGGTCACCCTCGTGAATCGCGAGCGACGCGGAATCAAGAATGACCCGCGTGTTGTAACGAATCACGAGGTCAGCGGCGTTTAAAAGTGTCGGCGCTTCATTGGCCATTGCGCGGGGACGTAACCGTTTGATCCGTCGCGGGCAAGCAGATAACGCGGTGACGCCTGGGCGACGCGCCGCGCATCCCGCACAAGCCGGACACGGAATTTTTATATGGCGGTTCCAACCGGAGAGGGGATTCCCGAGGGTTGCTCTTGGAGGCCCCGGAGACGGAACTCGTCTTGCCGTCGGCGACACAATTGGGCAGGTCGCTCAATTCCCTGACGAGCAACGAGACAACGAACACACCCGCAACTGGCCAATAAACCGCGTTTGTTTTGTGTTGGCCGCAAATCGGACTCAGTGATCGAAATGCAGTTCGATGTGGCTGAGGGATCCTTTTTGGGCAGTCTTCACCCGGTCGGAATATTTGCGCACCAACAAGGCCGGGAGCCAGGCCAGATCGGCGGGGTTGTCTGGCCCGGTTTTGGGTGAACTTTTGGCGGACAGATCGAGCAGCTCGCCCTCATAACGCACGCTGATGTCGAGGCTCAACTCATCGAATGTGACGTGAGCTTGAATGGGGCCCCGGGCCAGTTGTGAACCAGCCAAAGACTCGAACACCTCATTAAGGGCCGCGCTGGCGTGGGCAATGACGTCCTTTCGCGCTCCCCAAGCGCCCCCTTGAGCCTCAAGGAAGGCAGCAATCTTTTCCGAGGAATCGGTTCCGGGAAACATTTCCAGCAATGCGCGGCGGGTCACTCCCAACCGGAAGATTAAATGCAAGACCAGCGCGCTGAGCGTGGCCAGGGCCAAAGAGGAACTGACCACTGGCTGCAACCAATGCGGCGCGTTCCGGTACAATCCCGGGACCATGTCCACGCTCAGGCCGAAGACCAGCGCCAGCCCGAGCGTGAAGGTGCGGCGGGCATCGAGCAGGCGGGACATCATGATCTGAATCCCGGACAGCACCATGAAGCAGGTGACGAAAACCAGTAGCGCCCCCATGACAGGCCGGGGCAGGAGCGCGAAGATCGCCGCCACTTTCGGAAAAAATGCCAGCAGAATGAAAAAGCCCCCGGCGGCAAACCCGATGACCCGGCTGGTGGCCCCTGTGGCGATGGAAGCGCCGATGTTGCTGGACGAAGTGGCTTGACCCATGCCGCCGGCCAGGCCGGAGCAAATATTGCCCAGCGCGCCGGCGAGAATGCCACCGCTCACGGACCGCATGTCCGGCCGGTTCCATTGCGTGTCGTTGATTTTCTGGCACATGGTCAGATCACCCATCGCTTTCAACACGCTGCAAATGGAGGCGATGAGAAAAGGGAGCAACACCTCCCAACTGAAGGCCCAATGGCGTGGCTCCAATTGGGGCGCCTCGATCCATGGCTCCTCTTTCAAACGGGCAACATCCGCCGGAGAAAGAATGCCGGAAAGGAACGAAATTCCGTAACCGGCGATGATGCCAATCAACACGCAATAAAGCCGGCTCTTGCCTTTGCCCCAGACATTCGCCCCCACCATCAGGGCAAGGGTGAGGGCGGCGACCGCACCGTGATGTGGAATCGCGAATGGATCGGCGGGGTTCACACCAAAAAAATTCCGCACGCCCATTGGGATCAATGCCACTCCCACCATCGCCACCACCAAGCCGGTAACCTCCGTGGGAAAAAACACGCGCAAACGGTGAATCAAACGGGCAAGGATTGCCTCGAAACAGCCCGCGATGGCCGTCATGGTGAACAGGAGGGACAAGCCGCCAGTCTTGACCGCGAGCAACGAGGCGGAGAGATAGGGCGGGCCGCACAAGTGCGGGCACAAGTAGCCTGATCCTAACCCGCGCACGCGGAGCGATTGCAGAATCGTCGCCAATCCGCCCGCGATCATGGACATCTTGATGACCCGCTCCGCCTGGTCTTCGGAGCCGTCAACGGATTGCACAATAGCCGCTGGCAATACCAGCGTGCTAACCATCAGGAAAACATGCTGGAAACCGAGCGCCAGCGTTGTTCCCAGACCGGGCCGGTCATCGACGCCATAGACGAGATTGGCCGGTTTTTGCGGCATCGATTGCGCCCGCAAGTGCTAGTCGCTGAACTTGAGCCGTTTCCCGGTCATGCACGAACAATCAACGCCGCCGGGCGGGGCCAAAGTAATAGCCGCCACTCAGACGAACGCCACGAATCTTGCGTTGGGAAAGCGGCGCGGCGCCGGGTTTTTCTTCCTCGAAGAGGGCGGTATATCGGTAGTTGAAATTCTCCAGTTTCTCGCGACGTATCTTTTGGTTGATATAACGCTCGATAGAGGCGACATGCTGGGCGTCGCCGGCCACCATCAAGGTGAGGGCGTCACCCGAGGCCTCCGCGCGGCCGGTGCGGCCAATGCGGTGAACGTAATCCTCCGGGTGCTGCGGGACGTCGTAATTGACGACATGGCTGACATTCGCGATGTCCAAGCCCCGCGATGCGATGTCCGTGGCCACCAGCACCTCGTAATGACCCTCGCGAAATCCTTTCAACGCCTGCTCGCGCTCGCGCTGGGTGCGGTTCGAATGCAACACGGCGACGGCATGGTTGTTCCGCTTTAGCAAGTGGGCGATGCGGTCCGCCCCATGCTTGGTGCGGCAGAAAATGATGACCGAGTCGTATTTGACGTGGTCCAACAACGCGCGCAGCAGGTCGGTTTTCTGCGCGTCGGAAACAGGATAGATGGCGTGCTGGACGGTCTCGGCCACGGAGCGACGGGCGCCAATCTCAATCGTCTCGGGATTGCGCATCGCCCATTGGATCAACGTCTCGATCTCGGGCGGAATCGTCGCGGAGAAGAGCAGGGTTTGGCGCTCGCGCGGGGTTTTTTGCGTGATGCGTTTGACGTCCGGGAGGAATCCCATGTCCAGCATGCGGTCCGCCTCGTCGAGCACAAGATGCTTCACTTGGTCGAGTTTGCAGGTGCCTTGCTGCATGTGGTCCAGCAATCGGCCTGGCGTGGCGACGAGAACATCAATCCCTTTTTGCAGCGCCTCTTTCTGCCGGCCGTAGCCGACGCCGCCGAACATCACCGCGACGCGAAGATCCGTGAAGCGGGCGTAATCCCGCAAGGCCGTCTCGACCTGCGCGGCGAGTTCCCGGGTGGGCTCGAGCACGAGCATGCGAATGCCGGGTGCGTGATTGCCGAGCATCGAGAGCAGAGGCAGACCGAACGCGGCAGTTTTTCCGGTGCCGGTTTGCGCGCTGCCGATGAGGTCGCGCCCGGCCAAAATTGTGGGAATGGCGCGCAGTTGGATGGGGGTGGGTTCCACGTAACCCATCGCGTCCACACCTTCCACGACCGCCGCCGATAAGCCCATTTTCTTGAATGGCATAAGGAAACCTACCAAAAGGCCTTGGAAAAGCAAAGGTTTGCGATCAAACCAAGATTTCAGTGGCCCGGGTGGGACGCCACGGCTAGATTGGCGCACTAGCAATTTTGATTCGCATGAGACACATCATTTCGATCCTCGGCGGCCTGGCGCTGGC
>CAZMLP010000904.1:0-3888 GCA_964566745.1 uncultured Verrucomicrobiota bacterium
GTTATTTCGACCGGGTGACGCGCCGGTGTCGTAGCCGCGGGTTGAGCGCCTTTTTGATCCGTTTTGGGCCGGTTTTGCTCCATCCGGCACGCATCGTAGCGGTGGATCTCCAGGTTATCCATCCACAAAAGGCGCGCGGAGCGTAAAAAAGAACCGTTTTTGGAAAAGGTTTTGCCGAGGCGGGCAATCCGCCGCCTTCGCCCTGACCATGGTTGTATTGCCCCTTGGGGCGAGGTTTCCAGGGCGATGGTGGAGGCCCACGCCCGTCAACCCGGTTGCAGCGTGGAGACGGCCTTGTTAGGCTGGCCGGGTCATGACTTCCCAATCCAACCAGTCCGCGGGGCGACGACCGCTAGCCGCGGTTCTCTGGCTGGCCCCAACGGGCCTCGCGCTGAGTCTGTTTTTGCTCTGGTTTTCCTTGCGCGGTGAAAGGGTGCCCGGTTGCGGGGCGGAAGGCGGATGCGACGAAGTTCTGCACAGTCGCTGGTCTTCGTGGTTCGGGCTACCGGTCAGCTTGCCGGCCGCGCTGATGTACGGCGCGGTTTTGTGGGGCGCCATTGCTTATCGCCGCGAAACCAATCCAGAGTCCCGGCGAAAAACCGGCAACCTGCTAACGATGGCGGCGGTGGCCTTGGCGGGCGCCGCGATCTGGTTCATCGGGTTGCAACTCCTCGTTATTCACGCCATCTGCAAATTTTGCATGGCCACGCACTTGGTTAGCTTGGCCACCGCCTCGACGCTTTGGCTGGGACTGGCGGCCAGTCCGTCCGCGCCAATGGCGGACAAGGACCCGAAGCCAGGCAAACGAAAGCAGCGGGAGATTGCGGCAAAGCCCGCTGGTCCGCCGGGACGAGTCGTCCAGGTCATGGGCGGTATTGCGGCGGTTGCCGTGTTGGTGATTGGCCAACTCGCCTGGCAACCGAAGACGTATCAAATCCAAGCCATGTCCTCGCCGCCTCCCGCGGCGGCCACGACGCCCGCCAATCCAGCAGTCGTCGCTGTTCCTGCCAAGCCCGTGGAGGCTCCGCCTTTGGCTGTCTGGAAAGCGCCGCCGGAGCCGGAGACGACAGGCAAATCCCTTCAATTGCCGAACGGCCTGGCGGTCGATCTGACCGATGTGCCGCTGATGGGGCCGCCCAACGCGCCGCATTTCGCGCTGCACTTGTTTGATTACAGTTGCTCGCATTGCCGGGCATTGCATCCCGTGCTTCGCGGAGCCCTGCAACAATTGAGCAATCAAGTGACCGTCGTCTCGCTGCCAGTTCCGCTTTGCACCAATTGCAATCGCCTGGTGCGCACCCAGTACGCGGATCATCTCCTGGCCTGCGAGTATGCGCGCATCGGCCTGGCCGTGTGGCGGGCCGCGCCGTCCCGTTTGCATGAGTTTGATGACTGGATTTTCGCGCCGCCCCGTCCGCCAAGTCCGGCCGAGGCGCGCGCGGAGGCGATTCGCCTGGTGGGGGAGGGCGATTTCAACAAAGCCATCGCTGATCCTTGGGTGGAGCAAAAGATCAACCTGGGCGTCAATTTGTATGAGGCCAACATGAAGCGCTACCGCGTGGGACAATTGCCGCAAATGATGGTGGCAAACAACCTCGTTTACGGGACCGTGCTGCAGGTGGGCAATCTCTACCGGATCATGGCCGATAATTTTGGCATTACCAATCCACCTCCTCCCGCCGCGTCACCCTAGCAGCTGCAAACGTTGATAAACTATGAAACCTCGTTTGTCCGGGCTTCGCGCCGCCTTGCTGGACCTGCACAAGGCGCTGATTGATTCCGAGCGGATCACATACGAGCAAACCATCGGTCCCGTCCGGTCGCCGAATCATTTTCTGCAACTTCTGACCGGCGATCCGTGGTTCGCCTGGCTGCACCCGTTGTCCCAGCTCATTGTCGCGATGGACGAGGCGTTGGAGGAGAAGGAACCTTTGACGGCGGCAAGTGTGGGGGCGTTTGTGAATCAAACCCGGCTCTTGCTGGTGGCGTCTGAAGAAGGGGACGGATTCGCCAGAAATTACTTCGACGCGTTGCAGCGCGACCCGGATGTTGTTCTCGCGCACGCGCAAGCCGCGAAGCATTTCAAGGCGGACCGGTCGCCCGGGAAATAGGCGGCACGAAATGCTTGTTCCGTCCTTTTGGAGTTGGCACGATGACGCGCGTTCCCAAGCTTCATCGCAACCATGAAACGGCTCCTTTCTTTTTTGTTAGTCATTGCCGGACTGCTGGCCGCCCGCCCGGGTTTTGCCGCTGATCCAAATTACACGCGCACGGAGGACGTCATTTACGGCCGCAAGTTTGGCACAGCGCTGACCTTGGATGTCTTTCAGCCCGCCAAACCGAACGGCGCTTCCGTGGTGTTCATGGTGAGCGGTGGCTGGTTCTCCGCGCACGAGGCGATTAACGTCGGGTTTCTCACGCCTTTCTTGAATCGTGGTTACACAGTCTTCGCGGTGGTTCACGGTTCGCAGCCCAAATTCACGGTCACCGAGATTGTGCCGGACATTCACCGGGCCGTGCGTTTCATCCGCCATAATGCCGCCAAGTACGGCGTTGATCCGGAAAAGTTTGGCATTGCGGGCGGGAGCGCGGGCGGGCACCTCTCCTTGACGATGGGCACACAAGGAGGCCCTGGGAAATCCGACGCGAAAGATCCGGTGGACCGGGAAAGCAGCGCGGTGCAGGCAGTGGCCTGCTTTTTCCCGCCGACCGATTTCTTGAACTACGGGACGCCGGGCGAGGACGCAGTGGGCGTGGGGATTTTGAAGGATTACAAGCCGGCGTTTGGTCCCCGCTCGGACACACCGGAAGGCCGCCAAGCGCTGGGCAAGGAGATCTCGCCGATTTATCACATCACGGCGGAAATGCCACCGACCCTTATTATCCACGGGGACGCTGACAAGCTAGTGCCCATTCAACAAGCCGAGAGCTTTGTAAAAAAGGCACAAGAGGCAGGGCGGACCGCCAAACTGGTCGTCAACCAGGGGGGTGGCCACGGCTGGAAGGGGATGGAAAAGGACATTGAAACGCTGGCGGACTGGTTCGACCAATACCTGAGAGGGGTGAAACCGGCTGGGGCCAAATGACTTTGGAAACAGGAGTCGGAGCTTTATTGAATCCAAGCCGGCTGTGGTCGAAGGAATCTATCGGATAAACCGTAAATCAATCGATTTATGCCATGAATTGGCCTCCCAAACTCCCGGAAAACGGGGCCAAATCCGAAAAACTCGCCACTCCCTGAAAAAATATTAAAGAAATTGGCGCGGCCAGCGTCTAGTCTCCTGTTCAGCATGCGTTTCGGATTACTGGCAACGGGAACAATGATGATGGCGGCGCTGGCCTTGACCGCGAAAGCGGCAGGGCGGGTGGAGCCTGCCGGCCGTGCCGTCAAGCCGATTCAAGCCCATCCGACGCATCCGATTTTCGAGAAAGACGTCCAGCCCCTCCTCGCCAAGTATTGCTACAACTGCCACGGCAACGGGAAGAAAAAGGGCGACCTGGTCCTGGATACATATCTGGACTCGGGGACCGCTTTGGGCGCCCGCCCGGTTTGGGAGAAAGTGACCACCCAGCTTCGGAGCCGGGAGATGCCGCCCGAGGGCAAACCGCAGCCCACTGACGCCGAGCGCGACCAGCTTTACCGCTGGGTGGAACTGGACGTCTTGAAGTGCGATTGCGATCATCCGGACCCGGGCCGCGTCACCATCCGCCGCCTGAACCGCACGGAGTACAACAACACTATTCGCGACTTGGTCGGCGTGAACTTCCAGCCCGCCGAGGATTTTCCGGCGGATGACGTCGGCTACGGCTTCGACAACATTGGTGATGTTCTCTCCCTGCCGCCCATTCTTTTGGAGAAATACCTGGCGGCGGCGGACAAAATTCTTT
>CAZMLP010000905.1:0-1992 GCA_964566745.1 uncultured Verrucomicrobiota bacterium
CTAAGAGCCTGTTTGAAAAGTCGTTAGGAGTAAATGCCCGCTCGGAATCGAAGCGCGGCGGGCAACAAAGGCGCGCGAAACGGCTTGACAATGCGTTGCGGGAAAACGCGTTTCAATTTCGCGGAACGCCCGTCGAGGCGATGCAAATCGCCTCCCACGACACCGATCTCACCAACGCCCAATGGGTGCTGCTTCAGCCCCTGCTTCCCATCGCCAGCCAGCTGGGCCGGCCCGTCACCGACCGCCGCCGGGTCCTCAACGCCATTCTCTATATCGTCAAGGGCGGCATTCCTTGGCGGCTGCTGCCCAAGACTTACCCGCCGTGGCAAACCGTCTATCACGTCTTCCGCAAATGGACCAAGGACGGCACTTGGACGGCCCTCCACGACCGGTTGCGCGCGCTGGTCCGCCAGGCGGCAGGCAAGCGCTGCCGGCCCACCGCCGCCATTCTCGACAGCCAAAGCGTCAAGTCCGACCCGCACGGCGGCCCGGTCGGCTACGACGCCGGCAAAAAGATCAAGGGCCGCAAGCGCCACCTGCTGGTGGACACTTTGGGCCTGCTGCTGGGCGTGGCGGTCACGCCCGCCAGCGTCCCGGAGCGGGCCGGGGCCCAGGCCGTCCTGGGCGGCGCGCTTGGCTGGTTCCGCTGGCTGCGCCGGCTCTGGGTGGACGGCGGTTACACGGGCCCCGAGTTTGCCCGGTGGGTTGTGGCTCGCCGCCCCAAGCTGGCGGTCGAGGTCGTCAAGCGCTCCGACGACACGGCCGGGTTCAAGGTGTTGCCCCGCCGCTGGGTCGTCGAGCGCACCTTCGGCTGGCTCATGCGCCACCGCCGCCTGGTCCGTGACTACGAAACCTCCCTCGCCAGCGCCGAGGCCTGGGTTCTTATCGCGATGATACGAATCCAACTCCGTCGCTTGGCCTGATTCCTCAGCTCTCACGACTTTTCAAACAGGCTCTAAGGGCCTGCCGATACAGGCCAACGCAGGAGTCGCCTGCGGTTGCCGATGGCCGGCGTGAAGCATGACGCGCGGCCGGCATTCACGACTTGTGGAAGTGGTTGAGTCCCTGCATTGTCCCACCATGATGACCTTTGGAATCAAAGCGGGAAAACGCGGCTTAGGTGGGATTCTTGGGCTAGTTTTGACACTCGCAACCGCCGCGCGAGCGGCGACCTTGACCCTCACCGGCCCGACCAATAGCGTGCTGACAGCGCCAGCGAGCGTGATTTTCACCGCCACAGTGGACGCGTCCGGCGCGGCGATAACCAAGGTTGATTTTTTCAATGGCGCCACTCGTTTAGGCACCGTCACCCACGCGCCTTATTCGCTCGCGGTCAGCAATGTCTTGTATGGAAACGTGCAGGCGCGGGCGGTCGCGACGGACTCCCTGGGAAACACGAATTCATCCGACACGCTTGCCTTCACGGTGAAACGGGCGACGAGCGCGCCTCTCACGCTCCAAATCCTGCACGCAAGCGATTTCCTCGCGGGGATCGCGGCCTTGGACGACGCGCCGCGTTTCTCGGCGGTTTTGGCCGCGCTGAAGACGGCGTACCCCACCAACACCGTGGTGCTCTCCTCGGGCAACAACTACATTCCGGGGCCGTTCTTCACCGCGAGCGCGGACCCGGGCGCGGGTTTTGACGGCGTCAAAGGACGCGGGGACATCACGTTGTTGAACAGTTTCGGCATCCAGGCATCCGCCTTTGGCAACAGCGACTTCGACGACAACACGCCCCAGATTCGGAACCTGATCCTCCCGGACGCGGCGGTGAATTACCCCGGCACCACGTTTCCTTATCTCAGCGCGAACCTGGATTTCAGCACGGATGCGAGCCTGGCGGATTTGGTCACGGCGGATGGCCAAGAGGCTTCGACGATCAAGAATCACCTTGCCCGCAGCGCGGTGATCACGGTGGCGGGCCAAAAAATCGGCGTGGTGGGCAACACGACCCGTAATCTGCGCACGGTTTCCTCGCCGGGAAATGTCGGC
>CAZMLP010000906.1:0-2538 GCA_964566745.1 uncultured Verrucomicrobiota bacterium
TTCCGCCGTGGCCCAAAGAGTCTTGCCGTCCGCCGAAAATTTAACACTTTCGATCCCGTAATCGAGCGCCCCGGTCACGGGAGTGTTCTTGCCAGTGGCGAAATCGTGCCGCCAGAGCTTGCCAAATTCACCGCTGTAATAAGGCGTTTTACGCCGGGTGAAGACGAGGGACTTGCCATCCGGGGCGAAAACTGGCGAAGCGTCGTCGGCCTTGTTTTCCACAGTCAGATTTTTCATCGCTCCAGAACCGTCGGTCGGTACGAGATAAACGTCGTGATTGGGAAAATCACGGTAAGGCGGCGGCGTGGAGTTGACGACCAACGCCACATTCTTCCCGTCTGGAGAAAGATCGAAGGTGACATCACCGCTCACGGTGAACAACCGGTCCCACTTCGGGGTGAGGTCCTTGAACTCCTTGGTTGCCAGGTTCACCAGTAACAGCCGATGAGCAAGGTTGTCGCTGATGCTGTGATCGAAGTAACGATATTGCCGGTTCTCAGTCACCTTCGCAGTCATCTTCGATTCCTTTCGACGCCTGGCCTCTTTCTTCATCGCCGCGAGATGGCCCTTGGAAAGACTGCCCGCCTTTTCCGGAATGACCATCGTGGCAACGATGATCGCGGAGCCATCGGGCATCCATTTGGGATGGGAAACTCCGTAAGGTAACTCCAAAACCTCCTCGGCCTCGCCCCCGTCGATGGGAATTACGTAGAGCGCCGCCACCTCGTCCTCGCCGCGCTTGGAGATGAACGCGATCCGGGAACCATCGGGACTCCAAACCGGCGCGCTGTCCGAGGCGCCAGCGGCTGAAGTGAGCCGGCGCACCGGACCGCCCTCCACCTTGACCGACCAAAGACTGGACGTGCTTTTGTTCCTCTCAATGGACCACTCCTGCACCGTGAAAATCGCGACCCTCCCATCTGGCGAGAGCGCCGGGCTGCCGAGCCGTTTCATGGCCCAAAGATCCTGCGGAGTGACGGGACGTTTCTCGGCGGCCAAAGCCGCGCCGAGCAGGAGATGAAAGAAGGCGGCAAGACACGCGAATTTGAAGGTGGCCCCCGGTCGGTTCATGCCCGAAGGAATCCCATTTCGCGCGTGTGCGGTCAAGACCGCGCCAGTCCGATTGCCCGCTATTTCGTCATGGCCGGACGCGGGCGCGGCTTGTGGAAAGCGAAAATATCAGTCTGGTGCCGGTTGCCCGGCCTCGCGCCAGTTCCTGGCTCATGATTGAACACTGGGCTGTTCATCCGGTCCGAAGCCTTGCCGGTTTTTACCTCCTCCACCAGTTCCTCGACGCTCTGCATAACGCGGGTCGGCTGGTAAACATAATCCCCCACGGACTCCAATTGCGTCGAGCCGCTCAACACCAAGTAGGACTGGAAACCGGCTTCCACCGCCCCGCGAATGTCGGTCTCCATGGTGTCGCCGATCATGACCACTTGGTCCAGGTCCCCGCGATTCAACTCCACCAGTTTGCGCCTTGCGCGTTGAAACATATAACCGTTGGGTTTGCCTAAAAAATACGCGCGCCGACCCGTGCTCGCCTCGAGGAATGCCGCTGTTGCGCCAGCCCCTGGACGGGTCTTCTCGCTGCCCACCGGGCACCAATTGTCGGGATTCGTCGCGAGCAATCGGGCGCCCCGCTCGATGCACTCGTGGGCCTTGGCCAGGCGCTCCATCGCGGCCGCGCCCTCGCCCACCACCACGTAGTGCGGACGAATCGCGTCATTGGCGATCTTCCGCTCGTGCAGCGCCGCAAGCAGGCCCGCCTCGCCAATGACGAAGGCGGTGCAGCCCGGATCGGTTTCACAGAGAAAATCCGCCGTGTTGAGCGCGGAGGTGTAAAAATGGCGGGCCGACAATCCATGCACGCCCAGATGTTTCAGCCGCACCGCCAGGTCCTCGGGCGTCGGGGCTGAATTGTTGGTGAGAAAGAGAAACGGGGTGCCCGTGGCATGAAGCGCCTGCACGAACTCCGTCGCTCCGGCGATCAAATGATTCTCCCGGTAAATGACTCCGTCCATGTCAATCAGGTAGCCTGTCTTCATCGTTGTGTATGCCAGTTTCACGCTATGAGTTTGGGGAAGCCGCAAAGAAAAAAGGGGCGGAATCTCCAAGAAAGACCGCCGGGTTTTGGCAGTCAAACAAGCTCAGCAACACACATGCCAGCGCAAAACTCTTCGTTCTTCGCCCCTGAAAAGTCACTTTCAGCCCCGATATTTGCCGCGAAGGACTCCCCTGCATGACTAAAAACGACCAAGCTGGTGTTCAAATCAGCCTCGTGGCGCGATATAGCCATAGGACGCTTCGGCAATATGAAGCCAATTGCTTACACCGATTTCAAAATCATATTATCGAATTATTAGCGCGCGATGATGAACACTCGAATCAGCCGTTCAGCGGGGAAGACAACAGGGCAAATTGCCAGAAATCTCCGCTCCACACCGGACAAGTCACTGTCTGAACTCGCCCCGTCACCCAAAAAGAAAAGCGGCTTCGTATTGTCCATTCTGCCTCCGGACTTGTCCGAAGCGATCA